>JAYPDR010000094.1:0-5601 GCA_038125345.1 Marinoscillum sp.
TTTGAATCACCTAAAGTTTATTTAGAATCAGTTGTAAATGAATTGTTGCCTAAAGTTAAGGAGAATAAATTATCAAATAGGGTAGATATTTTTATTGAAGAAAAAGCTTTTTCTGTTAATGAAGCTTCTATTTTTTTAGAAAAAGTAAAAAATGATTTTTTTATAACAGCACATGTAAATCAATTTACTTCGGGAGGTGTTAAAGTTGGTGTTGATTATGGAGCTATTAGTGTTGATCATTTGGAAATAATAACTGAAGATGAAATAAATTATTTATCAAAATCTAATACTACAGGAGTTGTATTGCCTGGCTGTAGTTTAGGTCTAGGAATACCATTTGCCCCCGCTAGAAAACTATTAGATAGTAATTGTATAGTTTCTATTGCTTCTGATTGGAATCCAGGTTCTGCTCCAATGGGGGATTTATTAGCTCAAGCATCAATTCTTGGATCTAAAGAAAAGTTATCTAATGCAGAAGTATTCTCTGGTATCACATTTCGATCAGCAAAAGCATTATCCCTCTATGATAGAGGCTCATTAGATATTGGAAAAATAGCTGATATGATTGGATTTGAAACTGATGATTATAGGGATATCCTTTATTATCAAGGGAAGCTTAAACCAACCTTTATATGTAAAAGAGGAAAAATCTATAATTAATATATATTTTTAAACTGTGAATCAAATAATAGAATGTGTCCCAAATTTCTCTGAAGGAAGAAACCTTGATGTTATTAATGAAATTTCTGAAGCTATTTCTAGTACTAAAGGAGTTCATTTATTAAATGTTGATTCAGGTCAAGCAACCAATAGAACAGTTATGACATTTGTTGGTGATCCTGACTCAGTAATTAATGCTGCTTTTAAGGCAATAAAAGTTGCTGGTGAAAAAATTGACATGTCTAAGCACTCTGGAGAGCATCCACGATTTGGTGCAACTGATGTTTGTCCCTTAATTCCAGTTTCAAATATTTCATTTGAAGAATTAATTCCTTATGCTGAGAAGTTAGCTAAATTAGTATCAGATGAATTAAATATTCCAATTTATTTATATGAGTTAGCGGCTAGAGAAGATAAAAGAAAGAATTTAGCCAATGTCAGATCTGGAGAATATGAAGGTCTTGAAAAGAAAATAAATAGTGATGAATGGAAACCAGACTTTGGGACAACTTTTAATAAAAAATCAGGAGCCACAGCTATAGGTGTTAGAGACTTTCTAATTGCATATAATATAAATCTTAATACTAAGTCTACGAGATTGGCTAATGCTATTGCATTTGATGTTAGAGAGAAAGGAAGAGTCAAAAGAAAGGGACATCCTGTAATTGGTGAGATTGTATATGATAAAGACGGTAATCCAGAGACTATTCCTGGATCATTGAAATATGTTAAAGCTATAGGATGGTATATTGAAGAATTTGGAATTGCTCAAATATCAATGAATCTAACTAACATTACTAAAACTCCAATACACGAAGTTTTTGAAGAGGTAAAATTAAAAGCAAATGCTAGAGGTGCTAGTGTAACAGGATCTGAATTAGTAGGACTTATTCCACTAAAATCAATAATTGATGCTGGAAAATATTTTCTTGAGAAACAAAATAGATCAATTGGAATTCCTGAAGATGATATTATTAAAATTGCTATTGAGTCTTTGGGTCTTAATCAGGTCAAGCATTTTGATCCAAAAAAGAATATAATAGAATATTTTCTTAATGAAATTAATAATGCAAACAGTAAATTGATTGAACTTTCAGCTAAAAATTTTTCAGATGAGGTCTCAAGAGAAACTCCAGCACCAGGTGGAGGTTCAGTATCTTCTTATATTGGTGCACTTGGTAGTTCTTTAGCTGGTATGGTTGCTAATTTATCATGTAACACAAGAGGATGGGAGGATAAGGTAAAATTATTTAGTAAAAAAGCTTATGAAATAAATAAGATAAGAGAAAAGCTTCTACTACTTGTTGATGAAGATGCAAATTCTTTTAATAGTATCATGGAGTCTTATAAATTACCTAAGATCACTGAAGAAGATAAAAAAAATAGATCTAAAGCTATAAAAGATGCAACATTATATGCTGCTCAAATTCCTTTAAATGTTATGAGAGAATCATATAATGCCTACGATATTATTGAATATTTAACTGTAGAAGGAAATCAAAATTCTTTATCAGATTCGGGTGTTGCTTGTTTGTGTGTTCATGCTGCTATTCATGGTGCTTATTTAAATGTTAGAATAAATCTTAAAAATTCTAGTATAGGAGAAAATATTCTAAAACAAGCAGATGAAATATATAAGAATTCTAATTTAAGAAAAGAAAAAATAATGAAGTTGGTAGAAGATAAATTATAATTTTTACTTTTATTAAATAATACTATTATGCAGGAATTTAATGATTTTTTAATCCTAATAGATCAATATTTAGGTAGTTCTTCCTGGTTTGTCCCTCTATTATTAGGAACAGGTATCTTTTTCACATTCTATCTAAGATTTCCTCAGATAAGATATTTTGGTTTCGCACTAAAAGTTGTTAAAGGTAAATTTGATAAAAAATCTGATCAAGGTGATACGTCTCATTTCCAAGCCCTAACAACTGCTTTATCTGGTACAGTGGGTACTGGGAATATTGCGGGTGTAGCTTTTGCCATTCATCTTGGAGGGCCTGCGGCATTATTTTGGATGCTTGTAACTGCTATGGTTGGTATGACAACTAAGTTTGTTGAGGTTACATTATCTCATAAATACAGAGAAAAAATATCTGATGGTACAATGTCAGGAGGACCTATGTATTTTATGAAAAATGCAAATTTTAAACTTTTTGGGAATAGAGTTGATCTTAAGTGGGTAGGGATATTATTTGCAATTGCAACTGTGTTATCTTCTTTTGGGACAGGAAGCTTACCTCAAATAAATAGTATCTCAAATTCTATGTTTACTTCTTTTGGAATTGATAAAATGATAACTGGAGGGATATTAGCTATTATTTTAGGAATTGTTATCATCGGTGGGATTAAAAGAATTGCTAAATTAACTGAAAAGCTAGTTCCTTTTATGGCTGTTATTTACATAGTTGGTGCTTTCTCAGTTATCATTTTTAATTATGAAAATATAATACCTTCATTTATTTCTATATTCTCTGAAGTTTTCTCTGGAAGTGCTGCTGTAGGCGGTTTTCTTGGCGCCTCAATATCCTTTGCTATCTCAAGAGGTGTAAATAGAGGCCTCTATTCAAATGAAGCCGGACAAGGATCAGCTCCAATTGCTCATGCATCTGCAAAAACTAATGAACCTGTATCTGAGGGATTAGTTGCTATTTTAGAACCGTTTATTGATACAATTATTATTTGTACAATCACAGGTTTAGTTCTCTTATCCTCTGGAGTGTGGAATGAAAAACATGAAAATACTTTTGCTCAAGCTGATCTACTTGTTTTAGATAAAGTTTATAGTGAGAAAAATAAAGATGATGTTAAAATACTTTTTGACTACATAAATGGTATTAATGATATCTCTAGTTATAATGGAAATATAGAGGTTATTGATGGAAAATTTACAGATCAAATATCAATTCTTCATGCTAGATCAATAGCTGAAGAAATTTTGTTTTATAATAATAACGGTGAAAATTTTAGTGGAACTTTGAATATTATTGATGGTAAAATTCAGAATAATATAAATGTAAAAGGAAAATCACTGGTACATAGTGCGCCTCTAACTGCAATAGCATTTGATAGAGGTTTTCTTGGGAATTATGGGAATTATATAGTTACTATTGGGCTATTATTGTTTGCTTTTAGTACTGCTATTTCTTGGTCATATTATGGTGATAGAGCTATGACATTTCTTTTTGGTGCGAGCTCAGTTATTTACTATAGAGTTGTTTATGTTGTAGGATTTTTTATTGCATCATTTGCTGATACAACTGTAATCTGGAATGTTTCATTAATTACAATAGCGCTTATGACAGTGCCAAATTTAATTGGTTTGATATGGCTTAGAAAAGAAGTAAAATCAACAGTTAAAGACTATTGGGTTAATTTTAAGAAGGAGTGGCCAGATGAAAAAACACCTGAATAAACTAATCTAATTTTTTATCAATTTCATTTATTATATTCTCAAGCTTTTGTATTGCATCTTGATTGTCTATCGAAAAATTTTTACTATCATATACCTCTACTGAAAGTTTAAAGGCTATCATGGCAAGAACATCTTGCAAGTCATCTATATTCATTTGACTTTTCATTTCAGAAATTTTATTATTAAGTATCTTTCCAACGTTTCTTAGTTTTTGCTCATCTTGGATTGGTACTTTCATAGGATATGACCTATTTCCAATTACTAATTTGATAGATAAATTTTCCAAGTTATGATTTTAGACTATTAATTATATTGTCAATTTCATTAATAGTTTTGTCAATTTCATCTTTAATATTAGATGTTTCATGATAAGATATTGATTGAGATTTGTCTTTATTGGGAAAGTTGTATTTATATAATATTAAATCAATTTCTTTATTTATAATTTCTTTGTTAAGATTTTCATTAATCAATTTTAAATTATTGTATTTTGATATTAGTAATGAAAATCTGCTTTCTAATTCAATTATTTTTTTATTGAGCTTGCTTGACATTTATTTTCTTATTTCAGCTTGAAGTTCTTTTTCAAATTTTATAATTAAGTTTTCCATTGTGCTATTAATTAGCTTATCTTCTAATGTTTTATTTTCATCTTGGAGCATAAATCTTAATGCATAAGCAACTTTATTTTTGCCTATTTGTTCTCCTTCATATATATTATATAATGAATAATTTTTAATTATATTTCTTTTATTATTTTCAATAATTGAGGAAATGCTAGAAAATTTCTTTGATTTTGATAAAATAATTGATAGATCTCTTTTTACCTCAGGAAACTTTGGAATTTTCACAAATTTAAAATCATTTTTTAAGCATGATATAATATTATCCCAAAACAGCTCAGCGTAAAAAACTTTTTGATTAATATCATATTTTTTAAGCAGAGTAGTTTTTACCTCTCCAAGTTCACATAAAACAAATGTATCATTTTTTAATAGAATAGAATTTGAAAGTATTTTAGAGTGACTTTCTTTGGTTTGATATTGACCTAGATTAACGGATAATAATATTTTATTTATAATATTATAAATATCAAAAAAAGAAGCTTCATTATTTTTTGAATTAAAATGCTCTTCTTTTCTTAAGCCTGATAGGTAGATTCCTAGTTTTTTTATTTCTTTTAAATCTTTTTTATTCTTTCTATATTCTTTATCAAATTCAAAAAATTTAATATTATTCTGTTTTCTATTTATGTTATACTTCAAGCTTTCTAATCCGGTATATAAGAGATGTTGTTTCAAAACAGCATGCTCATCGCTAAGCTTGTTAATCATTTCAATAGTTTCATTTTGCAACCAAGAATCAATATATGTATTTTTTGATGATGTCAGGGAATTTGTTGTTATTTCATAATATCCAGAATTTATTAGAGTTGACATAATATTATTTAGCAATGAATTTTCAAATGAGCCCTTGCTTTCATCTGATATGAAATTGGAGTGATTAAACTCAGAAATATTTAT
>JAYPDR010000095.1:0-5415 GCA_038125345.1 Marinoscillum sp.
AGTCTAGATAGAATACTTCAGATTACAACATTAGGTACTGCAACGTTAACAACAATTTATCTTGTTAAAAATATTAATAATTAGTCTTGTCAACAACAGAATCTTTTTCAAGTTATTCTGACTTAGAAAAGAAAAATACTTTAGAGCTTCTTCAGATCATTAACAAAGAGGATAAGACTGTCCCTTTTGTAATTGAAAAATCTCTTGGTTCAATTTCACATCTCATTGATAAATTTTTTGAAAAAATGAGATTGGGTGGTAGATTATTTTATATTGGATCAGGAACCCCTGGTAGGCTAGGGATAGTTGATGCATCAGAGTGTCCTCCTACCTACGGAGTGGATAATAATGTAATCATTGGAATTATTGCTGGGGGTGATAGCGCCATAAGAAACTCTATTGAGGGTGCTGAAGATGATAGAGATCAGGCCTGGGAAGATTTAAAAAGATATAAAATAAGTAAAAATGATGCAGTTCTTGGGATCACTGCCTCTGGAAAGACTCCGTATGTCGTTGGAGGATTACAGAGATCTCAGAAGGAGGGAATTTTTACAGGCTTATTAACATGTAATGAAAATTCTGAAGGATCAAGATATTCAGATGTAACAGTTGAGAGTGTCGTTGGCCCAGAAGTTGTCACAGGGAGCACAAGGATGAAGTCAGGAACAGCACAGAAACTAATATTAAATATGATATCAACATCTCTGATGATTAAGCTTGGGAGAGTGAAGGGAAATAAGATGGTTGATATGAAGCTCTCTAATACAAAGCTTATTGATAGGGGCGTAAGGTTTATCTCTGACGAGTTAAATATCGGATATTCTGAGGCTGATAAGCTGCTTAAAAATTCAAGTTCAGTGAGAGAGGCTATAGAAAAATATAAAAACAGTTAGTCTTTTACTAAGAACCTTAGATCAATTATCTTTTTGAATATTATATATATCTCTCTCACATAATTTACACCAAAAACTCTTGAAAATAAGAAGGTGCTTTTCTAATTAAAAGTCAGTAATATAAATATATTTGCGGCTATAAAATTTCATCGTATGAATGACATCAAAAATATTGCCATAATTGCGCACGTAGATCATGGGAAGACCACATTAGTAGATAAGATTATGCACCATTGTCAACTCTTTCGTACCAACGAGAATAAAGGTGATTTAATTTTGGATAATAATGATTTGGAGCGTGAAAGAGGGATTACCATTTTGTCTAAAAATATATCAGTTACTTACAAAGACACTAAAATTAATATCATCGATACTCCTGGCCACGCTGATTTTGGAGGTGAAGTAGAGAGAGTACTGAATATGGCAGATGGTGTTTTATTGTTGGTTGACGCTTTTGAGGGACCAATGCCACAGACACGTTTTGTGTTACAGAAAGCAATCGATCTCAAGTTGAAGCCAATACTAGTAGTAAATAAAGTAGATAAAGAAAACTGTACACCAGATGAAGTACATGAAGCTGTTTTTGATTTGATGTTCGAGTTGGATGCAGAGGAGTGGCAGTTAGATTTTCCAACAGTTTACGGTTCTGCTAAAAATAATTGGATGAGTGAAGACTGGAAAGTAAGAACTGACAACATAGAGCCTCTTTTGGATATTGTGCTGGAGCATGTTCCATCTCCAAAGGTTGAAGAGGGTACTCCTCAGTTATTGATTACATCTTTGGATTTTTCTTCATTCACTGGTCGTATTGCAATTGGGAGATTACAGCGTGGTACTTTAATTTCTGGAATGGTTGTCTCTTTAGTCAATAGAGATGGTAAAATCACCAAACAACGTATAAAAGAATTGAATGTTTTTGATGGTCTTACACGTAAGAAAGTTGAACAAGTGAATTCAGGTGACATATGCGCGGTTATCGGCTTAGAGCAATTTGAAATTGGTGACACAATTGCCGACGCCGAAAACCCTGAAGTTCTTCCTAAAATTGCAATTGATGAACCTACAATGAGTATGTTGTTTACAATTAATGACTCTCCATTCTTTGGGAAAGATGGAAAGTTTGTCACTTCTCGTCATATCAAAGATCGTCTAGAAAAAGAGTTGGAACGTAACTTAGCCTTACGATTACTCGAAACTAATTCAGCTGATAAATTTATTGTCTATGGTCGTGGAGTGTTACATCTTTCTGTCCTTATAGAAACAATGCGTAGAGAAGGTTATGAGTTACAGATAGGACAACCACAGGTTATTATAAAAGATATTGAAGGTGTAAAACATGAGCCAATTGAAGAATTAACAATTGACTTACCTGAAAACGTCTCTGGGAAAGCAATTGATATGGTAACGCTGAGGAGAGGGGAAATGGTAAGTATGACTCCTAAAGGTGATAGGATGGTATGTAAGTTTATAATACCTTCAAGAGGCATCATAGGCTTACGTAATCAGTTGTTAACCGCAACTTCTGGTGAAGCTGTAATAAATCATCGTTTTAAAGAGTTTGCACCTTTTAAAGGTGATATTCCTGGTCGTATCAACGGATCTTTGATTTCAATGGAAAAAGGGAGTACAATTCCATATTCTCTAAATAAATTACAGGAGAGAGGAAAATTCTTCGTTGCCCCTAATGAAGATGTATATACAGGTCAAGTGATAGGTGAAAATTCTAGAGGGAACGATTTGGTCGTCAATGTAACTAAAACTAAAAAATTATCAAATGTTCGAGCAGCAGGTTCTGATGACAAGGTTAAGCTTGCGCCAGCAATTAAATTTTCTTTAGAAGAAGCTTTGGAGTACATACAGGGTGATGAGTATGTTGAGGTTACCCCTAATAATCTTCGACTAAGAAAAGTCTATCTTGATGAAAATGACAGAAAACGTCAAGCTTTGAAGGTAGAATAATCTATTTATTAATAGAGGGTGAAAATAACACAATAAAAAAACGGTTAACTATATAATTGTATAACCGTTTTATTGTTTTAGTAGCGGGGGTAGGACTTGAACCTACGACCTTCGGGTTATGAGCCCGACGAGCTACCAACTGCTCCACCCCGCGATATAGGACAACAAAATTAATATTTGTTTATAGATTTGCCAAATAGAATTTAATTTATGTCATTCAGATCAGGATTTGTAACACTTATAGGTAACCCAAATGTTGGGAAATCATCGTTATTTAATGCTATCCTTGACTTCGAGCTCTCGGTGGTCACGCATAAGTCACAGACGACAAGAGATTCCATAAAAGGAATTCTCACAACTAAAAATTTCCAGATAATACTCTCAGATACTCCTGGACACGTTGAATCTTCCTACCTTCTCCATGAGCAAATGAACAAGAAAATATTTTCTTCTCTCGAAGGATCAGACCTGATTCTTTACGTGACTGATGTAGGGGAGAAGCAAAGAAATGAGAAGCTTATAGAAGCAGTGAGAAAGCTAGAGATTCCTATCATCCTAGTAGTTAACAAGAGAGATGAAGACAAAAACTATAAAGTAGAGGAGGATTCTTCTTTCTTAGACACACTTCTAGTCTCTTCAAAACAAAAGAATGACATAAAAAAAATTCTAACAAAGATAACTGACAACTTACCAGCTCATCCGGCATACTTTGCTAAAGACGAGCTAACAGATAAAAATGAGAGATTCATAGTGTCAGAGATAGTGAGAGGGGAGATATTTCAGTCTTTCTCGAAAGAGGTTCCTTACTCAACTCATGTCGAGATACTCTCATTTAAGAATGAAGAGAAAATATTAAGAATTGAGGGATATATTTATACTGAGTCTGAGAGTCAGAAATCAATAATTTTAGGGAAGAAGGGGAAGATGATTAGGATGCTCAGTAAAAATTCAAGGTTAAAGATTGAAAAAATCTACTCAAAACAGGTATACATAAACTTTACTATTAAAGTCTTAAAGTGGAGAAATGATAAAAAGTTTATAGAATCAAGATACTAGAATTTATAATTCTCCTAATATTAGTTTTGTCAGATCATTAAATACTTAAATTTGCTTTAATATAATATTTTATCTCATGGAGAACCAAATTTTATTTTTTCTTATACTTCCTCTGCCTATTCTCATCACATGGTTTTTACTTGATATTGTAAGAAAACTCTCTATAAAGTTTCGATTATTTGCAGTTCCTAACGATAGATCATCACACTCTAAAATAGTTCCCGCAACCGGTGGTGTTGCATTGTGCATTTCGTGGATTATTATCATTTATTTATATGCTACATTTGGTGGAGCAGAGTTTGATAGTGATTTATATCTTTACGCATTAGCAGGGATAATTATTTCTATTGTTGGTTTTTACGATGATATGAATGAGCTCCCTTCAATGGTGAAGCTCCTTCTTCAAATAATTGTTTTTTATATTATTTCTTTAGGAGATAATTCTTTAATCAACTCATTTCACGGACTCTTTGGGATTTATGAATTGACTGAGTTTTGGTCTGTTGTATTCTCACTGTTTGTATTTATAGTGATAGTAAATGCGATAAATTTAGTTGATGGGATAGATGGGCTCTCCTCATCCCTGGCCTTATTTTTTTTAGGTGTTACCTCTTACTTCTATTATTTAAATGACTACTACTACTTTAGTCTTGTCTTGTCATTCTGCTCTTCTCTTACAGTATTTCTTTTCTTTAACTACTCAAAATCAAAAAAAATATTTTTAGGAGACACAGGGTCTCTTGGTATTGGATTAGTAGTTGCAGTGCTCTCCTTGGGTTGGCTGAATCTTAACCATCCACTGGCAGGTACCCTCCCATTAAATCATGCCTTATTTATTGTGTTAGTGCTTGCGTACCCTCTTCTTGATGTGATTCGAGTATTTGTAGTAAGAACTCTTAGAGGGAAATCTTTCATGACTGCAGACAGAAATCATCTGCACCATAAGCTCATTGACATTGGCCTCTCTCATCAGAATGCAGTCATTTGTATTCTTCTTTACCAATCTCTTCTTTTAGGTTTTAATCTAATTTTTATGGTAGGAATGAACTTACATACTCAGATTCTAATAAATGCTGGTTTAATATCTTTAAGCCTGTTTCTTCTTTTCAAAGTACCAAATAAGAAATAATTACTTTCTATAGACTACCTCTCCACCTATTATTGTCATCTCAATTTGGGTGTCAAGTATATCATCTTCATCTACTTGCAGTATATCCTGACTGAGGACAGTGAAGTCGGCAAGTTTCCCCTTCTCAATACTTCCCTTGATATTCTCCTCAAAAGCAGCATAGGCACCGTTGATCGTGTAGGAACGAAGTGCAAGCTCTCTACTCATCTTCTCGTCTGGCTCGTAACCACCGGTAGGTGTTTTATTAAGAGTTTTTCTACTTACTGAAGCGTAGAATGATGCTATCGGATTTATTGGCTCAACAGGAGCGTCAGTGCCGTTAACAATGACTGCTCCTGACTGGAAGAGTTTCTGCCAAGGGTAGGCACTATCTATAAT
>JAYPDR010000096.1:0-5371 GCA_038125345.1 Marinoscillum sp.
TTTATTTTGGAGAAGCTTAACTCAGTGGATTGGTGGTATGGGTATTATTGTTTTAGCAGTAGCTATTTTGCCATTTTTAGGAATTGGAGGAATGCAGTTATTTGTTGCTGAGGCTCCTGGAGTTTCTTTAGATAAGTTGCAACCTAGAATTAAAGAGACCGCAATGAGACTATGGCAAATTTATATATCGTTTACCGTAGTTCTTTTTTTTATATTATGGGCTGAGGGAATGAATTCATTTGAAGCTATAAATCATGCTATGACTACTTTTTCTACAGGAGGATTTTCAACAAAAAACGCAAGTATTGGTTACTTTGAGTCTCCACTTATTCAATACACTATTATTCTTTTTATGTTTATTTCAGCAACTAATTTTACGCTGACTTATTTTGCAATCAAGTTAGATTTTAAAAGGGTATTTAAAAATGAGGAGTTTAGAATTTATTTTTCTTTTATTCTTTTTTTAACTCTAATTATTTTTACAACATTATATTCAATGGATAGTTCATATGTAGAGGAAACATTTAGATCAGTTCTTTTTAGTGTTGTTTCAGTTCTGACAACTACTGGATTTACAACTGTTGACTTTACTGGTTGGACAGATTTTATAACTATATTATTTTTTATTCTTATGTTTTTTGGAGCTTGTGCTGGATCTACATCTGGTGGAATAAAAATAGTCAGACATGTTGTGTTACTTAAAAACTCTTACTTAGAATTAAAAAGACAACTTCATACAAAAGGTGTTTTTACATTAAAGTTTAATGACAGTAAAGTCCCTCAGGGTGTTGTGACAAATATTCTTGCATTTATGATGCTCTATGTTGTTATTTTTTCTATTGGTTCTATAATTATGACTTTAATGGGGATGGATTTTCTAACTGCAATAGGATCTGTAGCTTCTTCTTTAGGCAATGTTGGTCCAGGTTTAGGTGATGTTGGTCCAGCAAGTAATTTTAGTTCAATTCCAGATATGGGAAAATATTTTTTATCATTGCTTATGTTAATCGGAAGGCTTGAACTTCTTACATTTTTGCTCATTTTAACTCCTGCGTTTTGGAAATTTAACTAGTATTATGATTAATCTTTTTTATATGATATGGAATGCTAATCCTGAAATAATTTCGGGCTTACCACCGAGGTGGTATGGCCTTTTATTTGCTTCTGGTTTTTTAGTTGGATCCTATATAATGAGATGGATATATAAGCTTGAAGGTAGAGATCCTGAAGAAGTTGAGAGGTTGACAATATATATGGTTATATCTACCATAGTTGGAGCAAGACTTGGCCACTGTTTATTTTATGATCCAATATATTATTTGTCTAACCCATTAAAAATATTGTATGTATGGGAGGGTGGGTTAGCTAGCCATGGAGCCGCCATAGCTATAATTTTAGGAATGATTATTTATTCAAAAAAAGCTAATGAAAAGTTTTTTTGGGTCATAGATAGAATTGTTATTGTAGTTTGCATTGCAGGAGCATTTATAAGAACTGGAAATTTCATGAATTCTGAAATTCTTGGTCTACCTACAGGATCTGAAAATGGTGTAGTATTTGCAAGGAGTGTTAATGATATTTTGACTTTTAGATTTGATGGACGGATAGAAAATATTACTTTCCATAAGAGAGAAGCAGAATCTTCATCTAATGGAGTTCCAATCACAATTAGGTTAAAATATGGAGATGGAGTAGGTGTCGATATTACTTCTGAAAATGAATACTACCAGAGTAACGTAAAAAGTTATATTTTGGGTTATGAGGGAATAAGAGATCATATATACCAAGACCCTAACCAGGATCTAGACTTTAAAATATATCAAAATGGAAACAATTTTTTTGCAGAAATATATACTGTAGGAATACCTAGACACCCTGCTCAAATGTATGAAGCTTTTTACTGCATCTTACTATTTATTCTTCTCTTTTCACTCTGGTATTTTAAGAGAGAAACTTTAAATGATGGATTTATTTTCTCAATTTTCTTAATTATACTTTGGTCTTTGAGATTTATTGATGAGTTGCTAAAAGAAAATCAAGTACCATGGGAAGATGATATCCCCCTCAATATGGGACAATGGCTTAGCATCCCATTGATTATACTTGGAGTAATTCTATTTATTAAGACATTTCCTTCTAAAAAAAAATCTAATTGATTTTATTTTGATTGAGGAAAGCAACCACATGGCCTTTCTTTAAAAGAGATACTTACCCCGAGTTCGATGGAGTTATAACTATTTAAAAAACTAAGCCTTGCAAACGCTTTGATTTTTTCAAATGAAAATCCTACTGTAGGCTTCAATACGTTTGAAGATTCTCCCTTAAAGTTTTCAATAAAATATCCTAGCCCTATAAATGGAGATGTAGTGTCATCAATAAAATAATAGAAAAAATTTAAACCTACTGGTATAATTATGGAGTTAAAGTCTCTGACATCATCATACGAAGTTCCGTATAAGAGACCTGATTCTAAAGAAACTTCATATTTAGCCTTATTATCTATTGTATATGTTATCTCTCCAGTTACGCCTCCACCTAAATCAAAAGGATAGTTACTTTCCGGTATTGGAAATTTTCCTGTAATAGAGAAGGAAGTCCTAAATGGGTTATAGTATCTGTTCTGCTTATTCTGAGAAAAAGAATAAAATGGAATAATAAAAACCATTAAAATAAAACCTAATTTCTTTGTATGAGATAACATAAAAGCTCTATAATTGTTTGTTAAACAAATTAAATTTATGAAAAAATCTATTCCTTTCTTAGTAGTATTACTTTTGTTTTTTTCATTTTCCTGTTCAAAAAATGATAGTAATCCAATATATGCAGATATACTAATTTATAATGGTGCAATTTATGATGGCTCAGGAGAGAAACCATTTACTGGATCAGTTGCTGTTAAAGATGATAAAATTATTTATGTTGGAGACAATAGATCAATTATTGCAGACACTACTATTGATGCGACAGGATTAGCTATTTCTCCGGGCTTTATAAATATGTTAAGTTGGGGTTATGGTACTCTAATGGAAGATGGAAGGGGACTTTCGGATCTTAGGCAGGGAGTAACACTAGAGGTGTTCGGAGAGGGAACTTCTCCAGGACCATACTATAAAGATGGAAATCTAGTTTCTTTTGGAGAAGCTATGCAAAAACTGGAAGATAATGGGGTCTCATTAAATGTTAGCTCTTTCCTTGGTGCTGCAACTACTAGGATAATGGAAATTGGTTATGAGAATAGGGACGCAACAGATCAGGAGATGATGAGAATGAAAAATATTGTAAAAAAATCTATGGAAGAGGGGGCAATGGGAATTGGATCATCACTCATCTACGCGCCCGGTGATTACGCTTCAACAAACGAACTCATAGAATTATCAAAATCTGCCTCAGAGTATGGTGGTATGTATATTTCACACATGAGAAATGAGGGAAAGACATTACTTGAAGCTTTAGATGAGCTTATCACAATATCAAGAGAGGCAAATATTCCTGCAGAAATTTATCACCTTAAAGCTTCTAGAGAACCAAATTGGCCAAAGATGGATGAGGTAATTGAGATAGTAGAGCAGGCAAGGGCAGAAGGTCTTAAGATTACAGCTGATATATACACTTATAATGCTAGCTCAACAGGCTTAACAGGAGTAATTCCTACCTGGGTTCAAGAAGGTGGTCATGAAGCTTGGATAAATAGAATGAAAGATCCAAAGGTAAGGCCGAGACTCTTGAAAGAGATTAGAGAGCAATTAGATGAGCAGCCAGCGGATGGTATATTAATGGTCGGATTTAATACCCCTGAAATGTCAAAAAAATATTTAGCAAAAACTGTAGCTGAAGCTGCAAAGATGAGAGGACAAACTCCAGAGGAGGCAATTGTAGATATGGTTATTGAAGATAATCATAGGATACAATGTATTTATTTTAGTATGTCAGAAGAAAATATTAGAAAGAAAATTCAACTGCCTTGGGTATCTTTCTGCTCAGATGCTGGTATTTATAGTGATATATCAAAAAGTTTTAGAACTCACCCAAGAGCATTTGGAAGTTTTATTAGAGTTTTAGGAAAGTATTCTAGAGATGAAGGTCTTTTCCCACTAGAAGAGGGAATTAGGAGATTATCTCACTTCCCAGCGACAAACTTAAAACTTAAAGAGAGGGGATTACTTAAAGAGAACTTCTATGCTGATATAGTAATATTTAATCCATCAACTGTGAGAGATAATGCAACCTTTGAGGAGCCTTTACAATTTGCTGAGGGAGTAGACCATGTTTTAGTTAATGGTGTGCCAGTGCTCTTAAATGGAGAACATACTAATCGTTTCTCTGGTAGATTTGTGAAAGGCCCTGGATATAAAGATTAATTTTATTTGATTTTAGAGAGGTATCTATCTAAATGCATTTTATTTAGTTCATCTGAATCACCGTATTTCTCTCTGAGCTCCTGTAATTTTTTATGTAAAACATTTCTAACTTTTAGATAGGAAGGGTTATCATAAATATTATTCATTTCTGAAGAATCCGTCTCTAGATCATACATCTCCCACTCATCAATATCGTAGTAGAAATGAATGAGTTTGTATCGATCAGTCCTTATCCCATAATGTCTTTTTACCATATGTACTGATGGGTACTCGTAATAGGTGTAATAGATAGCATCCCTCCATTCTAAATCTGATTTATTAACAATATTCCTAAATGATTTCCCTTGCATATCTTCAGGTATCTTGATTCCGGCATAATCCAATAATGTAGGAGCAAAATCTAAATTTTGAATGAGCTCATATACTTCGCTATTTTCTTTAATTTCTTTAGGATATCTCATTAAAATTGGTGTTCTTAATGACTCCTCATACATAAATCTTTTATCGTACCATCCGTGCTCACCTAAATAAAATCCTTGATCAGAAGTATAGATGACAATAGTGTTTTCAGATAGCTTGCTATCATCTAGAAAATCTAATATTTCTCCAACACCGTCGTCAACTGATTGAATAGTCCTAAGGTAATCTTTTATATATCTATTAAATTTCCAAATAGCGAGCTCCTTTTCATTAAGTTTTTTTGAACGAAACTCATCATTTTTTGGAGTGTAGGCACTTAGCCAAATATTTCTTTGATCTTCAGTTAATCTCTCGAGTTGTTTGTCAAAGTTTGTGTTTTCTCCTGTGAATGGATCATTTAAAAATTTAAAATCGTGACCCCAAAATCCATGGCCATCAATTTTCATTTCTTGTTGTTTTGCAGCTTGTCCTCTTCCCTCGTAAGTATCAAAAAAGTTGGAAGGAGGGTCAAAAGTTTTATCATCAAATAGAGTTAGATATTTACCCTCCGGCATCCAATTTCTGTGAGGTGCTTTCTGATGATAGAATAATAC
>JAYPDR010000097.1:0-5348 GCA_038125345.1 Marinoscillum sp.
CAGAAAAAATGATATCTAACTCAAGATTTTCTGGTTCAAATTGTAGCTCTCTATCGTCTTGCTGAATAAAAACTACAATTTTTTCACCTGTAAATAATTTTTGCTTTGGGGCAATAGGTTTATTATTAATTAATACAAAACCTTTCTCAATCCATTGCTTAACCCTTGATCTCGAAATATCCTTTAGAAGCATTGATATTATGTGATCTGCCCTATTTCCAAATAAAGAATCGGGAACTATTAATTCAACTTTGTTTTCAGCCATAGGGTATAATTTTCGCCATGCGGAATTTATCTATAAAATATATTTACATCATAATCATAACAATTTTAGTTTCATCATGTGCTATTTTTGGCGACCCTACTGAAGTTGATGAAACCACCGGCTTGACTGATGTAGAAGTATTAGAAAAAGCTCAAAATATTGAAGCAGCAAAAGATTGGCCACGTGTTATATCAATATATGAGTCTGCTGAAAGAAAATACCCAAACTCTAAACTTGCACCTCAATTTAAACTAAATTTAGCTTATGCCTATAAGCAATATTATCAAGATGAAGAAGCTATTGCTATGTTAAATAAATTCATAAGGACATACCCTAATCATCCAGCATCAGATTATGCATATTATCTTAAAGGAGTTGTACTTTTTAGGGATAGAGGTATTTTTAAAGAAATTACAATGCAAGATATAAGTGATAGAGATTTAGCAATGGTTGAGGCAAGTTTTCAGGCCTTAAAGACAATGACTGAATTATTTCCACAAAGTCAGTATTATGAGGATGCTAAAAATAGAATGGTATATTTAATGAATAAAATTGCAGAAAGAGAGTTGTATGTTGCAAGATTTTATTTAAGAAAAAAAGCCTATTTAGCATCTTTAAATAGAGCAAAATATGTAATTGAAAAATATCCAGAGTCAATTCATCAGGAAGAGGCATTAATGATAATGATAGTATCCTATGAAAACCTGGGAATTAATGACTTGGCTGAAGATACTAAACGAGTTATAAATCTTAATTATCCAAAAAAAAATAAAAAAATTGACTTAGAAAGAAAAGATGATGATAAAAAATGGTGGGAAGTTTGGGATATTTTTGAATGATTATTTCATTTTTTTTAGTTTTTCTCTCTTAGCATTAATTTGACGTCTTCTTGTTACAAGTCCAGTTTTTCTTACCTTTTTTTCGCCTACATCAAACGGGTTCTCGCTTTCTTTTAATTGAATACGTATATTAGTTCCTCTAATTTTAAAAAACTTGATAAGTGATGATTCTAAATATTTAATATAATCTTTTCTTACTTCGCTAAGATGATTTCCATGAATTATTATTGTTGGAGGCACAATATCTCCCTGATGTGCAAATTTTAATTTAGGTCTAATTCCCTTCACAATAGGAGGTTGATGTGAAATTTGTAATTCCTTAAGTAAATTATTAACAACAGATGTTGGCATCTTTATCCTGGATGACTTATATGAACTCAATACTGCGGTTAATAATCTTTTTAAGCCGATCTTTTTTAAAGCTGATATTTGTAAAATATCAAAATTATTTAATATACCTATCCTTTTATCAATTTCATTTTTTAAAATTTCTTTTTGATAAGAGTCAACCATATCCCACTTATTAATTGCTATAACCAATGGTTTTCCTGACTCCTTAATATAACCAAAAATTTGTAAATCCTGAACTGTAAAACCAGATAAAGCATCAATCAATAGGATACATACATCTGAAATATCTATATTCATAAGGGATTTTAAAATTGAAAATTTTTCAATTACATCAGAGACTTTTCCTTTTTTTCTAATGCCTGCTGTATCTGTTAGTTCAATTAAATTACCATTTAAATTAAAATTAATTGAAATTGAATCTCTTGTTGTTCCAGGTAAATTCTGGCATATCATACGATCCTCACCAATTATGGAATTTACTAAAGTAGATTTACCAACATTAGGTTTACCTAAAATTGATAATTTTATTTTTTTATTGTCAGGCTCATCTTGGGGCAAAGATTTTACCGCAAATTGAATAATAAACTTGTGAATTTCATCAATACCATCTCTATGGCTAGCTGAAATACACATCATATTTTTAAAACCTAAACATGAAAATTCAGCAATTAATAAATTATCAGATTTACCTTCAGATTTATTGATAATTAAGGCAATTGGTTTATTTTTTTTTCTTATTTCTTTAGCAATTGACTGGTCAGATTTTGTTAATCCTTCTTTTCCATCTACAACAAATAAAATTATATCACTCTCGTCTACCGCCCAGAGAGTTTGTTCTGCCATTTTTTTTGAGATTTCTGAAACAATATCTTGCTCAAGGCCTCCTGTATCTATTAAGCCAAAATAATAATCATTAATTAAAATTTTTGAGTAATGTCTATCCCTTGTTAATCCAGGAACATCTGCTACGAGCGCATCTCTTTTTTTTGTTAAAACATTAAATAAACTTGATTTACCAACATTGGGACGGCCAACTATAACAATTGTGGTCATTTATTAATCCCAAAAAATTAAATTATCAAATAGTGAATCTTCTTGATTATTTTTTTTCTTGATGTCGCTATTACTATCATTGTCACTTATTAAGCCATTCTTATCTTCAAGCTCAACTGCTTTATTAACTGATAATTTATTTTTAAGCTGTACAATAATTTTATACAATGTTCCATCTAAAGATACAACAATCATTTCATCATCCTTAATTTTAGATATCATGGTATGGTATGTATCTCCAATTTTTATTCGTGCCTCTTCAAATCCATTATCAATATTCAAAAAATGTAGGTATCCTTCAAAATCAGAAACTATAATATAGCCATCAAATAAGTAACCTTTAGATAGATCTCTTCCTAAAAAATCAGAATTTCGCCATTTAACTTTATTCGTTTCTTTTGATAGTGAGTAAACTGAACCGGCATTATGAGTTACAAAAAGATAGTTATCATTAGATGTCATTCCATAAAAACTTGATAAAGGTCTTGACCAAATTATTTCTCCATTATTTATATTCAAGGCTGCAATATTGCCATTGCTAGAAATACCATAAACAAAAAATTTATCAATAATTAAGTTGCTTGTTGTGTCATTAGATCTTTCAATTTCTGATGAGCCTTTTGGGGGGCTAAAGGTTGTTTCCCAAATTAAAGAACCATTCTCGGCATTTATTGCAATAATCTTACCTCCAGCTATACCAGAATATATTTTTCCTTCATTTTCTATCATTTCTTGCCAAGAAAGAATTTTTAATGGTCCCGAAGGCGAGTTATAAGACCAATTTATTGAGCCATCAATTATATTTAGTGATACAAACTTACTATTTATTAGGTTAACAATAACTGAAGAAGAGAGAACTAATGGTGGAGATAAGACTTCTCCAACATATGCCTTCCATTCTAATTTACCTGTTTTCGATAATGAGCATAAATAACCCTTGCTATCAACAAAAAAGATATTAGTTGCTGACAAAGATAGGCCTGATAAAATTTCATTTGAATGTTGATAGCTCCATAACAATTCTTGAGAATTGATATTATGAGAGCTAATAATTCCAATATGCGAGACAAAATAAATATTATTATCATCTATTGGGGATTTGAAGTTCCTTTTGCCTGGGTCACCTAGGTTTAGACTCCACGATATTTCTAAATTAAAATTGTTTGAAATTTCTTTTAAACTTTGTGGATTATCTATATAAGATATTGGGTCATCCATTGAATCCTCGAATTGATATTTTATTTCTTTAACAGGGCCTACGCAGGATAAAAGAAATAAAATAGAAAAAAGGGCAAGGCTAATTCGGACCGATAGCATCAATTTTAGTCTTTATTACTCTTGCAAGATCATTTTTGTCTCTATAAAAATCATAAGCCTGTTCAAAACATTTAATTGCCTCATTTGTTTGATTAAGCTTTACGTGAATATCGCCTTTGAGATAATATTTGAGACCTTTGAATCCTTGCTCATCTATTTCCAATGATTCTTTCATCGCAGAATTATAATCACCGATCAAGAAATAATTAAGTGCTAATTGATAATGAGATAAAGATTTTATAGCCGTTTCTTTAGCATGATTACTTGACCAGATATAATTACTAATGGCATCTTCATATTTTTTGTCTTTCATATAAAGATTTCCTAGAAAAATACTTGCTCTAGAAGCGTATGCAGTTTCCTTATAATCATTTTTTAATTTTTTAACAATCCCTTCAACCTCATTTAAATTTTCAGCTATTTGAACTTTTTGATATAAATCAGATGCAATTAACATACTTTCCTTATTACTTTCTTTATAAAAAATTGCACCAAAATAAATAACCAAAAGGAATAAAATGACTAATATAATATTTCTTTTATTTTCAGAAAATATTTCATAGTATTTTTCGCCTAAATCTTTATCAGTAGTATTATCTAAAGCCATTTATAATTACCTTTATTTTATGTTTCCTGGAATTGAACTCAAGAGTGTTTTTGTATAAATATTTTTTGGATTTTTGAAGATTATATCAGTTTTACCCTGCTCTATAAGCTTTCCTGTTCGCATAACGTATACTGAATCAGCAATTTGTCTAACAACTCGCAGATCATGAGTTATAAATACAAGAGTCAGAGAAAACTCTTTTTGTAATTTTTTTAGTAAATTTAAAATTTGAGCTTGTATTGACACATCTAATGCAGATACTGGCTCATCACAAATAACAATCTTAGGTTGAAGAATTAAAGCTCTAGCGATACCAATTCTTTGTCTTTGCCCGCCAGAGAATTGATGAGGGTATTTTTCTAGATCCTCCCCTGTTAATCCAACCTTTTTAATCATTGCATTTATTTTTTTGCTTCTTTCTAATTTATTACCAATTTTATTAATAATTAAAGGCTCTTCTAATATATCTTTAATTTTAAAGCGTGGATTAAGGGATGCATAAGGATCTTGAAAAATCATCTGAATATCTTTTCTAAAAACCTTCATCTCTTTGGAGCTAAGATCGCTAATCTTTTTATTTTTAAAAAAAATATCTCCGCTATCAATATTAATTAACCTTATAATTGCTTTAGCAAGCGTTGATTTGCCACTTCCTGATTCACCAACGATAGCCATGGTCTTTCCAGCTTCAATTTCAATACTTATATCATCTAAAGCCTTAATTGCCTTATCGACTCTAGAAAAAAAACCGCGAGTCTGTATGTACTGCTTAGTTAAATTGTTGGCCGTTAAAATAGATGTCATAGAGACGCCATTTCCTTTTCTAATTTCATGTAATCAATAGGCTGTATTTTTTTTCTTCCATGAATATCTGGTACACATCTCATTAATGCCTTGGTGTATGGATGCCTTGGGT
>JAYPDR010000098.1:0-5343 GCA_038125345.1 Marinoscillum sp.
CTACAGCCATAGCATCCCATATAAACTTTCTAGATGCAGCAAAAGCAACATCCCTAACCATTTCTGCCTTAAATCTCCAGGTTTTTGTTTTAGATCTCTCTGGGTTATTTTCTTTTTTTATTGCCTCTTCTTGTGATGTAATAATTACTGGAGAATCAAAAGTTTTTTTAGCTTTATCAAATCTAGCAAGCTCTTCTTTAGATAAGACCTCTTTAGGGTTTTGAAGAGACCCTGTTGCGGCAACAATGAAATCAGAAGGCACTGTTATATTTAATTCATAATCTCCAAAAGCTAAGGCAAACTCTCCTCTACCTAAAAATTGTTTGTTTTGCCAACCTTCTTTATCATCATACACAGCCATCCTAGGAAAAAACTGAGCTATGGTGTAACTAAAATTTTTGTCTTTTGGAAAATATTCATATCCACTTCTTCCACCAATTTTCATCCTGTCATTTATTTCATATGACCATTTTATGTTGAATGTAATATTTTCATTGTTGGCAAGAGGGCGATCAAGCTCTATCCTCATCATTGTCTGAACTATCGAATATTTTAAGTCTTGATTCTCTTCGTCTCTAACATAATCTATTTTGAATCCACCATCAAATTTTTCACCTTTAGCGTTTGTATATTCTCCAGTTAAATCTTGAAGACGTTTCCCACTATAAGAATTTGACATGTTAGATGGAGAAACTAAGGGTGAATTTGAATCAGCAGCTCTGAAGTTTTGATCTAGCTGAATCCATAGGTATCCTAAGTTATCAGGCGAGTTGTTGTAATATGTAATTGTCTCTTCTCCCTTAATAGTTTGGTTGTTGTCATCAAGAACCACATTGATTTTATAGTCTGCCCGTTGCTGCCAATAGTCAACACCCGGAGCGCCAGAAGCTGTCCTATAAGAGTTAGGCGTTGGGAGCATAGTGCCAAGTTGTTCAAATTTTTTATCCCACTCACCATAAGAGCCTTGTGAAAAAACACTGAAGTTTATAAACAGACACAATAAGAGTAGATTTTTTTTCATTTCACCAAAATTTAGCATTGATTGTTAACATTAAACTTATACCAAAAATTACAGAAGACACAAACAATACCCATTTTTCTCTTTGCTTAAACAGATACTTTGACCCAATAGCACCGGCAAACAAAAAAACAAAAACAATTATAAGCTGAGCAACTTCTATTCCTACGTTAAATGAAAACAATTCAACAATAATATTGTTTTCAAAAAGTAAAGCTTTTAGGTAATTAGCAAAACCTAACCCATGAATTAAACCAAAAAATAAAGCGATTGAATAATTTGAATTTAGGTTGGTTTTTTTAATGCTACCGCTATTAAAAATGTTATTGACTGCAGTTAGAACAATAGTTAGTGGAATTGCAAATTCAATAATCTTTTGGTCATAAGTAATTAAGTCCAGCACAGATATTATAAGTGTGAGAGAGTGTCCAACAGTAAAAGCGGTGATCAAAATTATAATCTGTTTTATCATTTTTGGCTCATAAACAACAACTAAGGCAAGCACAAAAAGTATGTGATCTAAAGCTTGAACGTTTAAAATATGCTCAAACCCAACCATAAACCATGTTTTAAATTCAGACATCTTAATTCAGTTAAATTTTATTTTTAAATTTATTAAATAATATGATGAACCTCATAGCTCTTTTTTTATTTTTCTTTCCTCATAAGTTTTACGTAAGCGTTTCTTATATAGAATATGATTTGGAAAGAAAAGCAATAGAAGTTCAAAAAAAAATTTTTTTTGATGATTTTGAAGAAGCTTTAATCAAAGAGTATAAACTATCAAAATTTGATATTATAAACTCAGAAAGAACTTTGGTTGATAAGCATATAGAATCTTATTTATCCAAAAACGTTTTTTTTGAAATAAACGGTAAGAGAGAAAACATAACCTACCTAGGACATGAGTATATTAACGGTACAATCAATTGTTATTATGAGATATTGAAAATCAAAAACCCAAAAAAAATCATAGTACATGACTCATCTTTGTTTTCAGATTTTGAAGATCAAGAAAATTTGATATACTTTGAAGTAGAAAATGAACTTTCAACTATTAGGCTTAAAAACCCAAAAGAAAAAGAAGAAATAATTATTAAAAATTAAACGATGAAAAAAGGAAACCTTGTTAAAATTATGTCATGCTCGATAATAATAATTTTTGCATTAACCTTTAAGGTTTTTGCTCAGCCAGAGAGCTCAATAAATATGTTTACTAAAAGCTTTGAAAAAAAAGAAGGTTTTGTGGATTATTATTGGGATGAGAGCAAAGGAAAATTATACTTTGAAATTAAAAATTTAGACGAGGAGATATTATATGTAAATTATCTTTCAGCTGGTTTAGGGTCTAATGATATTGGATTAGATAGAGGTCAAATTGGAGGGTCTAGGATTGTTAAGTTTGTGAAAATGGGGCCAAGGGTTTTTATGATACAGCCAAATTATACTTACCGCGCTATAACAGAAAACAAAGAAGAAAAAAAGTCTGTTGAAGATGCGTTTGCCAAATCAACCTTATGGTCATTTAACATTGTTGCTAGTGAAAAAAACAAATACCTTATTGACGCAACAGATTTTATCGTCCATGATTCCCACTCAATATCACAAAGAATAAATCAAAGAAGACAAGGAACTTTTAAGTTAGATAAAAACTTTTCTTCATTTGATTATGCTAACTCAAAAAACTTTCCATTAAACTCAGAGTTAGAGTCTTTTTTAACATTTAGAGGAACTTCAGCAGGATCATTGTTGCGATCTGTTTCTCCAGACAATGAGTCGTTTTCTGTTAGAACTAGACACTCTTTTGTACAGCTTCCGGATGATGGTTACAAACCAAGAATTTTTGATCCAAGAGCTGGATACGGTTCTTTAACATACTATGATTATGCCAGCCCTATTGACACCAAGTTGGAAAAAAAATTTATAAGAAGACACAGACTAGTAAAAAAGTATCCAGAAAAAGAAATTAGTGAGGCGGTAGAGCCAATTGTTTATTATTTAGACAGAGGTGTTCCCGAGCCAGTAAAGTCTGCACTTATTGAGGGGGCTTCTTGGTGGAATGATGCTTTTGAAGCTGCAGGATTTAAAGATGCGTTCCAAATTAAAGTTTTACCAGAAGGGGCAGACATGTTAGATGTTAGGTATAATGTTATACAGTGGGTTCATAGGTCTACAAGAGGATGGTCGTATGGGTCATCTGTTGTTGACCCAAGAACCGGTGAAATAATTAAGGGCCACGTCTCACTTGGTTCTTTAAGGGTAAGGCAAGATTATCTTATTGCAGAAGGTTTGTTACGACCATATGATAACATAGAGAAAAACCAAGAAATGGAGAAAATGTCTATTCGAAGATTACAACAATTATCAGCTCATGAAGTTGGCCATACCCTTGGCCTATCTCATAATTATATTTCGAGCGCAAGAAATCGCAAATCAGTGATGGATTACCCACATCCTTTAATTAAGCTAGTTAATGGAGAAATTGATCTTTCTGAAGCATATGACTATGGTATAGGAGATTGGGATAAGCTCGCTATAAATTGGGGTTACAGACAATTTGATAATGAAGAGAAAGCAGGTTTAAATAATATTTTACAAGAGGGATATAAAAAAGACATATACTTTATAACTGATCAAGACTCTCGACCAATAAGCAGCGCTCACCCAAGATCTCATTTATGGGACAATGGATTTAGTGCATCAGAGGAACTCGACAGAATGTTAAAAATCAGAAGATATGTTTTAGATAATCTTAACGAAAATGCCATCAAAGAAGGAGCACCAATGTCAAGTATTGAAGAAGTGCTTGTTCCAATGTATTTACTTCATAGATATCAAATTGAGGCTGCATCTAAAGTGGTGGGTGGCTTGGAGTACAACTATGCTGTAAAAGGAGATGGACAGGTTGTCACTAGCTTAGTTTCTTTTAGCGATCAAGAAAAAGCTATTGATGCTCTTTTGAGCTCAATATCTCCTAAAAATTTATCTCTACCCGAATCTTTATTGCAAATTATTCCCCCAAGGGCAAACGGTTATCCAAGAACAAGAGAAACGTTTAAGTCTAGAGCTGGTTTAGTTTTTGATTATATTTCGGCGGCTGAAAGTGCCACTCAAATGGTGTTGAGTGCTCTGCTAAATCCAGAAAGAGCAACCCGACTTGTTTCTTTTAAAGCCAGAAATAACAATCAACCAGGATTAGAGCATGTATTAAATAGGCTTATTCAAAATACAATATTTGCTAATCAAGATAAATTTAATGGGGTAGAAAAAGAACTTCAAAACATGGTAAACTATTCGGTGTTAGATAATTTGTTTTCTTTGGCGGGTCAAAATTCATCACACGCAGAGGTCAACGCAATAACGCACAAAGTTTTAAATAGTTTAAAAGTAAAACTACAAAAAAGCGAAACACATCAAAATAAGTACATGGTTTCTAGAATTAATAGTTTTATGGAAGGTGAAATTGAGTTGAGTTTTCCAACTCAACTTAGTCCACCTGACGGATCCCCAATAGGTTCTGACATAATGGAGTTTTGTAGTGGAGGTTTATAATTTTTCTTCATGAAGAGCAGTGCCCGTTCCGTCAACAATTAGATTATTTTCCAAATCAAAAATTTGAGTTTTAAAAACACCAAAGTGCTTTTCTTTAATTATTTTAACAAGCTCTATATAAACTACATATTTTTGGTCTGGGTATAGGGGTCTTTTAAAACTTAGGTTTTGGCCAACATGGATCGAACCATATCCAGGAAATTTTGTTCCCATTATTTTCCCAAACGAGGTAACCGAAAAAAGACCGTGAACAATAGGTCGTTTAAATCTAGTTTTAGACGCAAAATCTTTATCTAGATGAAGTGGATTATTGTCTCCACTTAATTCTGCAAATTTATTAACCATCTCCTGGGTTATAATAAATTCTTCTCTATGACTGTCCCCAACTTGTAATTTCATACAAACGATTTGTTAATATTACTAAAATTATATTTTGAGGTTGACACAATACTAGGAATAATTGAGGCTAATAAAGAAACCACTATAACCATAACAAATACAGTAAAAAGATCTTTTACTAAAAAACTTACCGGATATGCTGTAATGAGAGAGCTTGTCATTTCTATCTGAACAATCTCAAACGTTTTTTGTGTCCACGTGATAACCCAACCAAAAAAAGAACCAAAAAAGCCGCTGATTAGCCCAATTAATAATCCTTGGAAAATAAAAATGTTTCTTATTTGAAATCTCTTAGCTCCGAACGAATACATTATTGCAATATCTTTTCTTTTTTGCACGCCCATCATAATTAATAGAAAGAATATATTAATTGA
>JAYPDR010000099.1:0-3848 GCA_038125345.1 Marinoscillum sp.
CTCCTAATTCAAATCTAGAAGTTCTATATGGTTCTTTTAAATTGGGAGGATAAATTTCATAATGAGGTAACTCTGGATTTCTCCAGTTCTTCATAAATTCTTTGAAATCAGTCATTTTATGCCCATTCAAAAGGTAAATATGCCAGGGTTGAAGGTTACCTCCAGAAGGAGATCTTGAAGCTAACTTTAGCAAACTAACTAAAAGACTGGTTTCAATAGGTGTATCTAAGAATGCTCTGATAGATTTCCTAGAATTTACAGCATCTGAGACTTTCATAATTCTGAAGTGGTGCCCAGGGCCGGACTTGAACCGGCACGAAGTTGCCTTCGAGGGATTTTAAGTCCCTTGTGTCTACCAATTCCACCACCTGGGCTTTAGATAAGTATTATAGTTGAATTTAGAATTCAGTATAGAAAACTTATTTTGAAAAATTTTTTTGAAGTAAGTTGTATATAATTGGCTCGTGGAAAAAATTAATTTTAAAATATATGACCCTTTAGATGTTAAATCATTATTAAGAAGAAAAAATTCCATTCTTTCAGATTTACGTGAAAAAAAACTTAATACAAAATTTAAGATTGCAATACTTGGAGGAAGCTCCACAGAGGACATAAAATTATTTCTAGAAATTTTTCTTTTAACTCGAGATATCAAAGCTGATTTTTATGAAAGTGATTTTAATACCTATTACGAAGAAGCAGTTTTTTCTCAAGGCAATCTATACTCTTTTAAACCAGATATAGTATTTATTCATACAAGTCTCAGAAATATCATGATCCCATCGTTAATATCAAAAGATGAGTGTGATATTTTAAAAAAAAATGTGGTTGATAGATTTGAATCTATCTGGAGTAATATTCAAAAAAGGCTTAATTGCACGATTATTCAAAATAATTTAGAGCCTCCTTTGGTTCGTAAATTTGGCTCATCTGACTCGTCAAATGAATTAGGTATTTCGAGCTTAATCAATTATATTAATTCATATATCCATGATCATGCGAGAAATAATGCATCTTTTTATGTTCACGACATTAATTATTTAAGTTCTTATCATGGGCTAGAAAACTGGCATGATGAAAAAAGTTGGAGTATTGGTAAATATGCATTCAATTACACATTGCTTCCTTACTTTTCATTTAATCTTTTCTCAATAATTGAATCTATATATGGCCTCAAGAAAAAAGTACTGGTTCTTGATCTTGATAATACCTTATGGGGAGGTATTATTGGGGATGACGGCTTAGATAATATTAAGTTAGGTCCTGGAGATCCAATATCAGAATCTTTTTCTAGATTTCAGGAATATATAAAAGTAATACAAAGCACTGGTGTATTATTAGCAATTTGCTCAAAAAATGAGTTAACAAATGCTCTAGATGGACTATCTCATGAACATTCAATATTAAAAAAAGACGATTTCGTATCCATTAAAGCAAATTGGAACCCTAAATCCTCAAATTTAATTGAAATTGCAAAAGAGCTTAACCTAGGATTAGATAGCTTTGTATTTATTGATGATAATCCAGCTGAGAGAGAAGAGGTAAGGAGTAGATTACCTGAAATTTCTGTTCCTGAAATCGGAAAAGATATAAATGATTATGTAAAAATTATTAATCAATGCAATTATTTTGATAGGTCAGACTGGTCTGAAGAGGATAAGAGCAGAACAAATTTATATATTCAAAATATTGAAAGAGCTGATGAGCTTAGCAAGTATTCTGATTATCAAGAATATCTTGAATCTCTAGAAATGAAGGCCATCGTTAAAGAATTTGACATTGAAAATTCCAATAGGATACATTCCCTAATCAATAAAACTAATCAATTTAACCTTACCACCAGAAGGTATACTATATCTGAAGTAAACGATATAAAAGATCGCAAAGATAAAATTGGTATATATGGAAAACTTAGTGATAAATTTGGAGATAATGGTCTCATTTCTGTACTTGCGGGATCAGTAGATTTAAAAAATTCTAGTTTCACAATAGATATTTGGTGTATGAGCTGTAGAGTATTTAAGAGAGATATGGAATTTTATTTTTTTAACAAACTTGTTGATAAAGTGAAAGCCTTAAATTTGATAACAATCAAGGGTATCTATATTCCTTCAAAAAAAAATAAAGTGGTTGAAGGTATTTATAATAGCCTAGGATTTATTCTTGCAGAAACTAACTCTGAAGAGCTAACTTTTACGCTAGATGTTAGAAAATATAGTTTGATTAATACAAAAATAAGAGAAGGCAATGACAGCTAACAGTAACAAAAATTTACTAATTGAATTAATAAGGGATGTTACAAACAATCATAACGAAAAAATAGATCCTGATACGCAAGCTATGTCCATTGAGGGATGGGACTCACTTGCTCAGCTTAATATTATATTTGCAATAGAAGCAGAATTTAATTTAAAAATGGAACTTAGCGATATTGAGAATTTCAAAACAGTAGGTGATTTTCTTCAACATATAGAAAAAAACACCTAGTAATTAATATAACTTATAAGAAAGATGCTATACAACTCATATGTATTTATATTTCTTTTCTTACCTGTAGTTATTATTTCTTATATTTTAGTTTTTAAGTTTCTCGGCGCAAAAGCTACTCAGCTACTTCTTATCTTTTCCAGCTTGGTATTTTATGGGTATTGGGAATTAAGTTATATTTGGATAATAACTTCTTCTATTGTAACTAATTTTTTTCTTTCAAAATTAATAATATCAAGCAAGATTCTCGGTAAAAAAACTCTTAAACTTTTGTTTGTTGGGATATTATTAAATTTATTTATACTCGGGTATTTCAAGTATACAGATTTCCTTATTCTGAATATTAATGCTGTATTGTCATCAGAGTTTAATCTCTTGAATCTAGCTCTGCCATTAGCTATAAGTTTTTTTACAATACAACAGATTGCCTTTCTTGTTGATTGTCATTATGGAATTATTAAAAATAACAAACTAATTGATTATTCTTTATTTATTCTATTTTTTCCTCAACTGATTGCGGGACCCATAGTCAGATATCGTGAATCATTCCATTATTATCTTGCATCAAATCTAAAACAAATATCTCAAAAAAATTTAATAACTGGATTATCAATTTTTGGCTTTGGTTTATTTAAAAAAGTGGTGATTGCAGACAGTTTTATGGAAGTTTCAAATTTTGGATATCATTTCTCTGATAGTCTAAATTATTTTAATACTTTGATTTACTCCACAAGCTACTCATTGCAGATGTACTTTGATTTTTCTGGTTACAGTGATATGGCGTTTGGATTGGCAATAATGTTCGGGATAAAAATTCCTTATAATTTTTTGAGCCCCTACAGAGCTACATCAATAGTAGATTATTGGAAGCGATGGCATATTTCTCTAACATCATTCATTACCAACTATATATATAACCCTATTCTATTTTATTTTCGTAGAATGGATCTTACAACTACATCAATTATTACAGTATTTGCTTTTACAGTATCTGGAGTATGGCATGGAGCAAATTGGAATTACATCTTATGGGGAATTATGCATGGCTTAGGGATTTCTATTAATCATATTTGGAAGAAACATGGCATTAAAATCAATAGATATATATCTTGGCTAATTACAATGTATTTTATCAATTTAACTTTTGTTGTATTTCGCAACACAAATTTTGATGTAATATCAATATCTCTGCAAAAGTTACTTTTAATTAATACAGGAAAACCTTTAATAGCGATAAATTACGATGATCTAATATTTTCTAATGAAATTATCTCAATAATCTCTAAGCTTTTTGGAGGGTTAGGAGCTTTATCTTTATTATACTTTTTATCATCTATATTTATATTGGCCAACTTAAATAC
>JAYPDR010000099.1:3858-5214 GCA_038125345.1 Marinoscillum sp.
TTTATGAATTTTATCATTTCAACTACAAGCAAACATTTTTTTATATTACTTTATTTTTTCTTGGAGTCTTTAGTATTTCTAAACAAGTTGAGTTTTTATACTTTGTGTTCTAATGATTAATAAAATAGTTATTATTTGGATGTCTTTGCTCATTGCAATGCCCACTTTGCTAGGTACATTTAATTATATTGCAGACCCTAACTACTATTTTGGAAATAACTCTCAACTAAATGTTTTCAGATCGAGTTATAACGAAAGGCAAATGAAGATAAATTATCTAGAGTTAGATAAGCAACTAACATATGATTCATTAATTTTGGGAGCAAGCAGAGCTACATACCTCAATGCTACAAGCTTTAAAAATGAAACTGTTTTTAATTTTTCAGTATCTAGCATGACTTCACAAGAGTTTATAGACTATGCTGCTTTTTTTCAGCAAAAAAATCCAACTCCAAAAAATATATATCTTTTTGTTGATTTTGTTGGAATGCTCATACAACAAGATTCATTGATCAATGAAACGTTGTCGAATTTTAATAATCCTGAGTATTTTTTATCAAACCTTCTCTCATTTACAACATTAAAAAGGTCTCTTAACAACGCATTGCGCAGCTATAAAAGTGAAACTGGTCACAGGGCTTATTTATATAATCTTGATGTTGCCAAAGATAGAGTAAATACTGAAAAGTCTAAAGAAAAAATTAAAAATATTGCTAACATTTACTATAAAAAATATGAAAACAAAGAAAAAATTGATAAATCTTCACTAGTTTATAAAAAAAACCTTCATGAATTTTCTGCAAAATTTAATAATTCTAAAATCTCAGTAACTACGACACCAATATCAGAAAAATTTCTAAGTTATATATATTCTAATGATTTACTCTTTGAAAGCTTTATTACTTGGATTTCGATGCTCTGCGAGGTTTTTGGTGAAATTAATTTTATGACCTACAAGAATGACTTTACTTCAAACTTTGAGTTGCATTCTTGGGATGGGGGTCATATTTATCCAGAAATATTCAAGGATTATTTTATGGTGATTGATATTGGTAATCATCAATATACAAAGATTTTGAACAAAAACAATCTTGATGAATATTTAATTGAGCTAAGGCAAGAAAGAATATCTAGAAATAACATCAATAATATATAGATCTAATGCAAGCCACCTTAATGACATAGAGCGCTCATTAATATAATATTTGATAATTTCAAACTGCTTTATTATAGAATTTTTATAGATAAACTCTTATCTTACAATTATATTTTCTGTTCTTTATTGTTCTCTAGTTTATTCCCACTCAATAGTGGCAGGCGGCTTATTTGAAATGTCGTAAACAACTCTGCTTATAC
>JAYPDR010000100.1:0-5085 GCA_038125345.1 Marinoscillum sp.
ATATTTGACAAGGAAAAACAATTTATCCAGACGGAAGATTCAGAAATTTGTAAATATTGTAGTTACAAAAACTTATGTTTCAAATAAATTATAAATTGGAATCAATTGATTTTGAAAGCACTTCCTTAGGAACAGCTCCAACATGTCTATCAACCATTTCACCATTTTTGAAAACAAGAAGAGTTGGGATACTTCTTACACCATATTTTATGCTAGATTCTTGATTATTATCAACATCTAATTTTCCTATGATTGCTTTCCCCTCATATTCATTTGCAAGATCTTCTATCATAGGAGCAATCATTCTGCAAGGTCCACACCATTCAGCCCAGAAATCTATAAGGACAATGTTGTTATTTTCAATTACTTCGTTGAAATTTGAATCTGTTATTTCTAATGCTTTTCCCATAATTTTTTTTTCAAAAATAGTTAAAAAAAATCATTTATTTATTAAATATTCTATACTAGGTTCTTCATTTAAAAACTTAATTAATGAATCTTCTAATTTGAATTTTTTATCTCTAGATATCATATCAACAGAAATATTTTTACCATTATTATTAGATACAATAGTTACCTTAAGATGACAGTTTCCTTTATCTAAAGAATTGAAATTTGAATCTAATGTTTTTACCATTTTCTCATTCAAATCTTCTACTTTTATCTTTAAATGAATTTCTTTAATCATTTTATCTCTCACTTTAGACAATAAGCTTATTTCATCTATTTTATATTCATATTCTTCTATATTATTCCATTTACTTCTCATTTTCCCTTTAAGAAAGAGAAACCACCCAACTTCAAAATAATTTTTGAACTTAACGTAATCATCACTAAAAATTAAAAAATTATAAGAATCTGTGAAATCTTCGATTATTAAATTTCCATATGGTTTCCCATTTTTTGAAATTTTATGTTCACAAGAAGTAACAATTCCTGCAGTATATAAAATAGTTTTTCCATTTAGATCGTAAGTATCCTTAATATCTCTAAAATTAGAATTACAAAGATGATTTAATTCAAATGAATATTTATCAAGAGGATGTCCAGACACATAAATTCCAAGAATTTCTTTTTCAATTTTTAATTTTTCTATTTCAGAAAAAGGATCTATTTCAGGAATTAATGGAAGAGATACATTCTTTTCTGAAGAATTTTCAAATAAAAAAGTTTGTTTTGATTCTTTCTGTTTTTGTAACTTATTAGAGTAAGTAATAATTTTTTCTATTAGAGAAGGTTCTTTTTCATCAGAGTAAATGTATTGTTTTCTATGTATTTGACCTAGATTATCAAATGCTCCTGCTAAAGCTAATGCTTCATATGTTTTTTTATTTACTGCTCTTGAATTTGTTCTTAATATAAAGTCAAATATGTCTTTATACTTGCCGTTTAGATTTCTTTCTTCAATGATGTACGAAACAGCAGCTTCTCCACTCCCTTTAATAGCACCTAACCCAAATAAAATATCTCCATTTTCTCCTACAATAAAATTGTTTTCTGAATTATTAATATCTGGCCCCAATACCTGTATCTTTTGTTTTTTGCATTCATCCATGAAATAGGAAATTTTATCAATATTGTTCTGGTTGTGAGTAAGAACAGATGCCATATATTCAGAAGTATAATTCGCTTTTAAAAAGGCGGTTTTATACGCTATAAGAGAGTAACAAGTAGAATGAGATTTGTTAAAAGCATAAGCTGCAAATGACTTCCAATCTGACCAAATCTTTTCTAAAATCTTTTCATCAATATCTTTATTTTTTCCTCCATCAAAAAATTTAGGTTTGAGAAGCTCTAATAATTTAGCATCTTTTTTACCCATAGCTTTTCTAAGTTGATCAGCTTCTCCTTTACTAAAACCAGCAAGTTTCTGTGACAAAAGCATAACCTGTTCTTGATAAACAGTAATTCCATAAGTCTCAGATAAAAATTCTTCCATTTCAGGTAAATCATAGGTTATTTTTTCTCTTCCATGTTTTCTTGCTATATAATTGGGAATATATTCCATAGGTCCTGGCCTATATAGTGCATTCATAGCTATGAGATCTTCAAATCTATCTGGTTTAAGAGATTTTAGATGTTTTTGCATTCCATCTGATTCAAATTGAAATGTTCCGTTAGTCTCTCCTTTTTGGTATAACTCATAAGTTTTTTTATTATCTAGATCAATTTTGTCTAAGTTAATTTTTTGACCTGTTTTTTTATAAATATTTTCTAAAGTTGTGTTTATTATTGACAAGGTTTTTAATCCTAGAAAATCCATCTTTAACATACCTGCTGATTCAATAACACTATTATCGAATTGTGTAATTAATAAATCTGAATCTTTAGATTTTGATACAGGTATATAATTTGTTAATTTATCAGGCGTAATTATGATTCCGCAAGCATGTGTTCCAATATTTCTAATTGATCCTTCAATAATTTCAGCTTGTTTTAATACTTCAGATTCAAGATTATTTTTTTTTCTAATCTCTGACAATTCAGGGACTTCTTTAAATGAATCAATTAGAGATACACCTGGTCTTTCAGGAACTAATTTTGCTAACTTATCTGTTTCAGATAGAGGTAATTCTAAAACTCTTCCTGCATCTCTTATAGCTGACTTAGCTGCCATGCTACCATAAGTTATAATTTGAGCTACTTGATCATACCCATATTTTTCAATAACATAATTAATGATTTTATCTCTTCCGAAATCATCAAAATCTATATCAATATCAGGTAAAGAAACTCTATCAGGATTTAAAAATCTTTCAAAAAGTAAATTATATTTAATAGGATCAACATCTGTAATTCCAATACAATAAGCTACTACTGATCCTGCAGCAGAACCTCTTCCTGGTCCAACTGTTACCCCAATTCTTTTTGCAACATTTGTTATATCCTGCACAATTAAAAAATATCCTGGATATCCGGTATTTTTAATAGTTTCTAATTCAAAATTTATTCTTTCTTCAAGATCAATATTTATTTCTCCATATCTATTAATTGCTCCATCTAAAGTAAGTTTTCTAAGGTAATTATTTTGACTTTCTTTAATATTATTATTTGAATTAAACTCCTCAGGAACAGTAAATTTTGGAAGAACAACTTCTCTTTCTAAAACATAATCTTCTACTTTATCAATTATTTCTTTAATATTTGAAATTGATTCAGGTATATCTTTAAATAATTCTTTCATCTCTTCCTGAGATTTAAAATAGTACTCTGCATTACTTAGCCCAAATCTTTTTCCTTTACCTTTTCCAATTGGAGTTGACTTATATTCACCTTGTTTAATACATAAAAGTATATCTTGAGCTGAATAATCCTCTTTATCTAAAAAATAGACATCATTACAAGCAATTACCTTTATATTATATTTATTTGAAAAGGAACAAAGTACATCATTAACGTGATTTTCTTCCTCTAAACCATGTCTATTTAATTCAAGATAGAAATCATCTTTAAAAACATCTAACCACCATTTTAATTCTTCTTCTGCGGCTTCTTTGCCTTGATTTAAAATCAATTTTGGTATTATACCATTTATATTTCCTGATAATGCAATTAAATCTTTTCTATAACTTTTAATTAAATCTTTATCTATTCTTGGATATTGACCATATAATCCTTCAGTAAAACCTAAAGAAGAAAGTTTTAACAAATTATTATACCCATTTTTATTTTTAGCTATAAGAACCTGCTGAAATCTTTTGTCTTTGTTCTCTCTTGTAAACTTTGTTTTTTTTCTATCATCAGAAATATAAAATTCAGATCCTATTATTTTTTTTATTCCTATTTTTTTTGCGATTTTATCAAACTTAAATGCTCCAAACATATTACCTAAATCTGTAATTGCTACAGCTCTCATATTATAATCTGAAGCTTTTTTTACAATATTTTCAATACTTGATGTTGCTTGAAGAACTGAAAATTGAGAGTGATTATGCAAATGAATAAATTCAGTATCTTCAGATATTTTACTAAAAATATTTTGATTATCCTTTTTAACTTGAGATTCTTTATCAGTAAAATTTGAATTTTTTAGGTTTGGTCCTTCATACGTAATAATTTCTTGATTCAAATCTTTATTTGAATATTCACCAATCTTAACTAATTCAAAAAAACATTTTGCTGTTGCATTAACATCATGAGCTGCGTCATGAGCATCCGAAAATTTTTCATTAAATAATATTTCATACAATTCGATGAGCTTTGGCATTTTTAATCCTCCACCAAAGCCACCTTTTAAATTACAGTAAGATTTAGATATTATACCTGTATCGATATTAATCTTGTTTTCAATTGTAGAACTAAATTTTATTCTAAAGTGTTCTGCAAGAATAATTTTAAGGTCAAAGTTTATATTATGTCCTATTATATATTTTGCTCTTTTTAAATCTTCTTCAAAATTATTTAATGCCGTAGATAAATTTATTCCTTCTTTTATTGCCTTTTCAGTAGATATTCCATGAATTTTTTCAGAATTAAAAGGAATAGAAAATCCTTCTGGTTTAATAATTAAAGATTGATGAGAAATAATTTTTCCTTTTTCATTGTTCAATTGCCATGCTATTTGAACCAATCTTGGCCAGTTATCTAAATCAGAAATTGCCCCATTAAAATTTTTAGGTAGGCCTGTAGTCTCTGTATCAAAAGTTAGAAACATATTACAACTGAATTTCTATAATTTTTTTATTTGTAAAATATTCTTCTGAATATATATCATCTAGCTTATAAATTGTAAATCTTGATGTAATATTTTTCAACTCTTTCTCAACATCTCCCCCCTTATATAAAATAATTTTTCCATTTTCTTTAATTAGATTTTTAGACCATTTCAAAATATTTTTAGTTGAAGAAACTGCCCTTGATAAAATGATATCTCCAGATTCATTTAAATTTTCTGCTCTTTGATTTAAAAGCCTTACATTTTTTAATTTTAGATCATTTACTATTGAGTGTAAAGAGTCGATTTTTTTTTTTATTTTTTTAAATAAAAAAAAATTTTTTTTTTATATTATAATTTATAATTGGTTTACGGGGAATAAACCACCAGTTACTTAGTGTAATTTTTTTTTGTTTTTTTTAAAAATAATA
>JAYPDR010000101.1:0-5048 GCA_038125345.1 Marinoscillum sp.
ATATAGTTCCTTTGTCTGATTGAGAAGTAATTGCAATCTATCAATATTTGAATTTATTAAATCAATTCTATTTTGGGTATTGAGAACAGTGTAATAAGCTTTAAGAACTGACTCATAGATATCTATTTCATTTCTTTTTGTAACTTTCTCAGATAGCCTAACAAGCTCTTTAGCTGCAGCTAATCCAACAAAGTATGAACCATTGAAAATCATTTGATTTACGAATAAATCAACTCTTCCATCATAAGCTTGACCAAACTGAACCTCTTGTTCTGTACCTTCAGGAACTCCAGGCATAAATTTGCTTATATCAATAAGACTTTTTGGGACTTCATGATTATATTTTAGACCGCCATCAATATTAATCTGAGGAAGACCTATCGATAAGTATTCATTAGCTAGAGCTCTTGAAATTTTTTCCTCTATCAATGAATTCTTTAAGTTCTCATTATTTTCAATAGCTAAACTAATACAGTCCTCTACAGTTAGTTTTTTAGGTTGAGATATTAATATGCTAGAATGATAAAATAGCATTAAACAAAAAATTAATTTCATAGTTTAATTATTTAATTTATTTTCATAGATTGAGAGACCTTTTTTTGTAATAATACCCCTTAGAAATAGATCAAAAGAAATTAGTTGAATTTCATTAAAATCATATTTTGATGATGGAAATACATCTTGGTTTAAACCAGATTCTATCATTTCTATTCTTAATTTAGAAGTTACATTCTCATTAATCTCTTTCCTTATTAAACCATCATTTTTTCCATCTTTTATTACTTTCTCTAACGTTTTAACAAAAAGTTTTTCTTTTGACTTTTGGTGAATGTCATATAGATCAGGATTGTACTTCTTGAGATCAAAGACAAAAGATGGGGCCATTTGGTTAAGAGTTGTCCTAAAATATGTTGAGAGATTAAGAAATGCTATAATTGAATTATTAGAATCTAATATAATTGTGTTAATTTCTTTAAATAGTTTGTCATAATGAAATTTCAAAGTCTTACTAGCTAGAGCATATTTATCGGTATAATATTTATATACTGTTTTTTTTGATATTCCACATTCTTTACAAATATCATCGATAGTCACACTTCTTATTCCATACGTTCTAAAGAGTTGATCTGCTTTTTCTACTATTTTTTGTTTTGTAGTCATAGAACTAAGGAAACTATTATATTATTTTTAGTTTCCAACGCGAATATAGAAAAAATGTTTAATTATTTTTCATTTTTTTGATGTTCATAAGATTATGTTATAAAAAAAATTATTTTTGTTTCTTACTATTCAAAATGATATCATTTTTTAAAAAATCATCAAAAAATTTCTTTGTAGTTCAGCACACAAAAAATATTGATGAAAGTGATATTAAAAAACTTACATGGTTATTTAATGGAGCAAAAAACATTTTTAAAAAACAAATTTCTGGGGAATTTATAGGCCCTAGAAAAGAGATGACTTCTCCTTGGAGTACAAATGCTGTTGAAATAACAAGAAATATTGGCATATCATATATTAATCGTATTGAATTACTTAGAAGGGACGGAGAATTTGATACTATGACTGAAAGTAAATACATAGACCCAGATCAAAATATTTTTAAAATTTCTAAAACTCCTGAAAAAATTAATTTTATTGAAAATATTGAAAGTTATAATCTAGATGAAGGATTAGCTCTAAGTAAAGATGAAATTTTATATCTAAATAACGTAAGTAAAAAACTTGGCAGAAAATTAACTGACAGCGAAGTTTTTGGATTTTCTCAAGTTAATTCTGAACACTGTAGACATAAAATTTTTAATGGTCAATTTATCATTGATGGGAGAAAAATGAAAAGCTCCCTTTTTGAAATGATAAAAAAAACATCGAAGTGTAATTCTAATAATTTAATATCAGCATATAAGGATAATGTTGCCTTCTTAAAAGGCCCTGAAATAGAACTATTTACAACTCCATCTAAAGATTTTCCTGATTTCTATACTACCTATAAAATAAAGTCATCAATTTCTCTAAAAGCAGAAACTCATAATTTTCCAACCACAGTTGAACCATTTAGTGGTGCCGCTACAGGTTCTGGTGGAGAAATTAGAGATAGAATGGCTGGAGGTCAAGGTAGTTTTCCTCTATCTGGAACTGCAGTTTATATGACATCATACCCAAGAACAACATTTGGAAAGAAATGGGAAAAAAAACAGTCATCAAAAGAATGGTTATATCAAAATCCTAAAGACATTCTAATTAAAGCTTCTAATGGAGCAAGTGATTATGGAAATAAATTTGGACAACCTCTAATAAATGGAAGTGTGTTAACATTTGAACATAAAGAAAAGGATATTGAATTTGGATTTGATAAAGTAATTATGCTTGCTGGAGGAATTGGTTTCGGAAAAGAAAAAGAAACTAAAAAAAAGAAAATTAATGAAGGTGACTATGTAGTAGTTTTAGGAGGGGATAATTACAGAATTGGGATGGGAGGTGGTGCTGTCTCATCAGTAAATACTGGTGAATTCAAAAATAACATTGAGTTAAATGCTGTTCAAAGATCAAATCCCGAAATGCAGAAAAGAGTTTCTAATGTAATAAGAGCTCTTTCTGAAGAAATTGATAACCCAATACTTTCAATTCATGATCATGGAGCAGGAGGACACTTAAATTGTTTGTCTGAACTCCTCGAAGAGACTGGCGGAGAAATTGACATTTGTAAATTACCAGTTGGAGATCCCACATTATCTGAAAAAGAAATTATCGGAAATGAGTCTCAAGAAAGAATGGGAATGGTTATTAAAAAAGAAGATTTTAATAAAATAAAAAGAATTGCGCAAAGGGAGAGAGCTCCGATTTTTCATGTAGGATATGTAAGAAATAATAAAAAATTAATTTTTAAAGGAAAAGAAAAAATAAATCCTATCAATCTTGGGCTTGAAGATTTTTTTGGATCATCTCCTAAAACAATAATAAATGATATTTCATTATCCTATTCATTTATTAATCCTCAATATCATCAAAGTTTATTATTTAAATACCTTGAAAATGTTTTATCATTAGAATCTGTAGCTTGTAAAGACTGGCTTACAAATAAAGTTGATAGATGTGTTACTGGAAGAGTTGCCCTGCAACAAAGTGTTGGGGAAATTCAACTTCCTCTAAATAATCTTGGAGTAATGGCATTTGATTTCTCTTCAAATAAGGGTATTGCTACATCTTTAGGATTCTCTCCTATTGTATCATTAGCTGATGAAAAAATTGGAGCAAAATATTCTATTCTGAAGGCTCTAACCAATATAATTTGGGCTCCAATAAAAGATGGAATATCAAATATTTCTTTAAGTGCAAATTGGATGTGGCCAGCTAATAATAAAGGGGAGAATGCTAGATTATATAATGCAGTTAAATCGGTTAGTGATTTTGCTATAGATCTAGGTATAAATATTCCAACTGGAAAAGACTCATTATCTATGACTCAAAAATATAAAAGTGGGCTGCAAGTTTTGTCACCAGGAACTGTTATTATCTCAGCTATCGCAGAGGTTCTTAATATTAATGATATAGTAAAACCAAATATTACTTCCAGAGATGATTTAGAATTATTGTATATTAACTTATGCACTAGTTTAAATATAACAGGTTCTGCTTTTTACCAAACATTAAATTCTGTCGGAGAGGGAGTTTCTGAAGTTAAATCTTCTAATGAAATTAAAAAAATATTTGCTTCCATTCAAAATCTAATTGTTAATAAACAAATTTTTTCTGGACATGACATATCATCTGGTGGTTTAATTACATCAATTTTAGAAATGAATTTTCCGAATGTTAAAAATGGTCTACGTTTAAATTTTGATGAGTTTAATGAGAATGATTTAATAAAGATTTTATTTAATGAATCACCTGGACTGCTCATTCAGGTTACACCTAGTGGTAAAAAATTTCTTAAAAAAGAAGATATTGAATTTATTACTTTAGGTAAGACTACCACTAAAAGAAAAATAATCTTAAATCATAATAACAAAGAAATATCATTAGATATAGATTATTTTAGAGATTGCTGGTTTAAAAATTCTTACTTATTAGATAAAAATCAAACTCAAAATAATAAAGCTTTAGAAAGATATAAAAACTACAAACTACAGCCATTAAAATTTAAATTTCCTACTTTTTTTAATGGAAAAATCCCTGAGATAAAATTAACTAAAGTAGTTAGAGCTGCTGTTATTAGAGAGAAAGGAATAAATTCAGAAAGAGAAATGGCTTATATGTTAAAAATCTCTGGATTTGAAGTTAAGGATGTTCATATGACTGATCTAGTATCTGGTAGAGAAACATTAGAAGACATCCATATGATAGTTTTTCCAGGAGGATTCTCAAATTCTGATGTGTTAGGATCAGCAAAAGGTTGGGCAGGTGCTTTTAAATTTAACAAAACTGCAAAAAAATCTATTGATACATTTTATAAAAGAAAAAATACTCTAAGCTTAGGAGTTTGTAATGGTTGTCAATTGATGATGGAACTAGATTTACTTTATCCTCAGTTAAAGGAAAAACATCCTAAAATGGTTGAAAATGAGTCATCTAAGTTTGAATGTACATTTGTAAGTTTAGACATCATTAAGTCTAACTCTATTATGCTTAATGGTCTTGAGGGTTCATCTCTTGGAATTTGGTCAGCTCACGGAGAAGGAAAATTCAACTTTAAAAATCAGAAAATAAATATAGCTGCAAAATTTAAATACGATGACTACCCTGGAAATCCAAATGGATCTGAATTTTCTGCAGCAGCAATAAGTTCTAATGATGGAAGACATCTAGCAATGATGCCACATCTTGAGAGATCAGTTTTTCCTTGGAATTGGCCTCACTACCCTTCTGACAGAGAAGATTTAATCTCTCCCTGGATTCTACCATTTTATAATGCTAGAAAATGGTTAGAAGAAAATGCATGATATTAATTTTAAAAAATAAAAATAAAATCTACTTTTGTAGCCCATATTGGCTCATGGTGTAACTGGCAACACGTCTGGTTTTGGTCCAGAAGAGTCTAGGTTCGATCC
>JAYPDR010000102.1:0-4873 GCA_038125345.1 Marinoscillum sp.
TCTTCATCTATATCAGAAAGAGATTGGGAACCTACCGCAGGAGGTGAAAGTGCGCATTTAGCTCCTGATCCGAAAAATAATGATATTGTTTATGGTGGAACATATAAAGGCTATATGATGAAAATGAATCATTATACAGATCAAACTCATTCTGTAAATGTCTGGCCTGATAATCCTGCTGGATCAGGTGCAGAAGTTATGAAATATAGATTTAATTGGAACTTTCCAATTTCATTTAGTCCACATGATCCTAATAAATTATATGCTGGTTCAAATTATCTGCATCTAACAACTAATGGTGGAAAGTCTTGGGAAACCATATCGGGTGACCTTACAAGAAATTTACCTGAAACTATAAAATCATCTGGTGGTCCTATTACTCAAGATAATACTGGTGCAGAATTTTATGCTAATATTTTTGTTATTTCTGAATCAGAAGTTGAAGAAGGAGTAATTTGGACTGGAAGTGATGATGGACTAATTCATGTTACTAGAGATGGTGGAAATACATGGGAAAATGTTACGCCTCCAGGAAGTATTTCTCCAAAATTAAATATGATTAATAGTATAGATCCAAGTATTTTCTCAAAAGGAAAGGCATATGTTGCTGCAACTTCATACAAATTTGGAGATTATACACCTTACTTATATAAAACAGAAGATTACGGTAAAACTTGGAGTTTAATCACTAACGGAATTCCAACAAATTACTATTCAAGGGTAATAAGAAGTGATAAGACTAGGGAAGGATTATTATATGCTGGTACAGAATGGGGTATGTTCATTAGTTTTAATGATGGTGAATCATGGGATGAATTTCAATTGAATTTACCAATTGTTTCTATACGCGATCTACACGTAAAAGAAAATGATCTTATTGTAGCTACTCATGGAAGAAGTTTCTGGATGATTGATGATCTTACCCCACTTCATCAACTAAAGGAAGATATGAATGAATCATCTGCGATCCTATTTAAACCTGATAAATCCTATAGACTTTCTCAGTCAGGGTGGGGAAGATCAAGTAGTTTATTAGATGGAGAAAATCATCCAAATGGAGTTATAATTAATTATTATCTGAAAGAATTTAATAAGGATAATGATTTTTTAAAAATTCAAATTAAAGATGAAAATAAAAATTTAATTAGAGTATTCTCGAATGATATTAAAAAAGCAAAATTAGATTCAGATATTAATATCTATGAAAACGAGTCTTTTAATATCCTTAAGTTAAACCCTAATTCAGGGGGAAACAGACTAATATGGGATATGAGATATCCAGGATTTGTTTCTTTTGAGGGAATGGTATTATATTCTTCTCCTAATGTTGGTCCTAAGGTTACTCCTGGAATTTATACAATTGAAATGACTTATAATGATGAAGTTTTTGAGCATAAATTTGAAATTGAAAAAGATCCAAGATTATCTCTTTCTCAGGAAGATTATGCTCGTCAACTTAGTTTTTTACTTGAGGTAAGAGATCAAGTTTCTCTTGCGAATAAAACAATAATTGATATAAGAAAAATTAAGAATGATCTTAAATACCTGACTAGTAAAGTAAGTGATAAAGAGCAGTTGATTGATATAATAAATAGATTTAATAAGGAATTAGAATTAGTTGAAAATAATATTCATATGACCAAAAATCAAAGTAGGCAAGATCCTTTAAATTATGGTATAAGAATAAATAATAGACTAGCTTTTCTATTGGCTGATTCCCAAAGAGGAGATCATTCACCTAATCAACAAGCTTTAGATTTTTTTGAATCTATTAAAGATGAATTAAATACGGAGAAATCTAATCTTATTAAGATTTTAAATACATACACCACTCAAATCAACACTATGATTGAGGATAACAATATCAAATTTATTTCATACTAGAAATATTTTTGAATATTCTTCCAGTCTGTATCAAACATTTTCATTGAGCTGTTTAGGTATTCGCTATTTATTAAAGGTTGTTTTACTATAAGATTTTTAGGTATTAATAAAGCAAAGTACATTACTAAATGATATAGTAACCACCAAGGTCTAAAAAACAACCAGTGATATAATTTATTTTTAGTATAGTATCTGGGTGGATTTTTTTTAAAAGTTTTACAAAAATTTTTAAGAAAAACTAATTGCTTTTCAGAGTAAGATTTATGGACAATATTCAATGAAATATCATTTTTTTCGTAATAAGATTGAGTGAAATTAGCAATCTTATCAAGATATGAATATGAATTAGTTTTAAGTTCATCAAAATTTAAAACTAGTGGAGAAGATGATGAATATTTTTTTATGATATCCAGTTTTCTTGTATAATTCATGTCATTATTTTTCCAAAATCCATTGTCATTATTATCATAAAATTGTTCAAAAGGAATATGATAGCCATTTTTGGAATATCTTTTAAATTGAGACGAGATCCATTTCTTATGTTCTCTAAAAACTACAATAATTTTAACTTGAGGAAAGTGATAATAAATTTTTTTAGTCTCTTCTTCTAATTGCCTATCAAATTCTCTAGAAATCAAATACGAATCATAACTTGAATTATTAATAATATCAATGCAATTCTTGTACTTATGAGTGCTTATATATTTTATTCCTTTCAGATAAGGAAAAAAATTTTTTTGAAGATATGTCGATCCAGTCTTAGCTAAACCTACATGGAAGAAGATTTTTTTATTATTCATACTAAATATTTTAGTAAATGTATTTTATTTTGTACTTTTACTAATATTAATAGTATTTAATATGATAAAAGTTAATGAAAATATACGTTTTCTTAGAAAGAAAAAAGGTTGGACTCAAGAAAAGTTTTCTAAAAAGATAGGAATTAAAAGATCTCTGGTTGGAGCTTATGAAGAAGGGAGATCGGACCCTAGACTAAATAACCTTCTGAAAATGTGTGATGTGTTTTCAATTTCTTTAGATAATATTCTAAAAAAAGATGTTTCTAAGTTACCTAATGATCAATATCTAAAATCAGAAGATCAGAATGTAAAAGTTTTATCTATAACCGTTGATAAGTTTGGTAATGAAAACATAGAGCTCATAAATCAAAAAGCATCAGCAGGGTATATGAACTCATACTCTGACTTTGAATTTATTGAAAGCTTACCAAAGTTCCAGCTACCTTTTTTAAACTTTAGTGGAACACATCGAGCTTTTGAGATTAAAGGCGATTCAATGTTACCATTAACATCTGGAAGTATAGTTATTGCAAAATTTATTGAAAATTTATCTTTTATAAAGAATAATAAAACTTATGTCCTTTTAACAAAGGATGATGGTATAGTATATAAAAGAGTTGAGTCATTAGAAAACTCTTTAAAACTTATATCTGATAATAATGAATATAAACCTTATAATGTATCTAAATCTGATATTTTAGAAATTTGGGAAGCTATTGCTTTTTTTAGTTTAGATTTTCCTAATCCAAATTCAGAATTTTCATCTTTAAAGAATCAAATTAATAACCTATATGCTAATTTAGATAGCATCAAGAATCAGTTATAATCTTTTTTTTTTAATTTTGGCAAATGTCAAAAATTACAATATTATCTCAAATTAGAAATGATAATCCCAATGCAGTAAAATTACCATCGATCGACTCTAGTGAGTTTGAAAAAGTTATTGACACTAGAAGAAGTATTAGGGTTTTTACAGACGATGAAATTCCTGATGGTGTTATTAGAAAATCTCTCGAAAATTCATTGAAAGCTCCAACATCCTCTAATTTACAAACCTGGGAGATTTATTGGATAAAGTCACTTGATATAAAGTCTAAAGTCGTAGAAGTTTGTTTATCTCAACCTGCTGCAAAGACAGCTAAAGAATTATTTGTATTTGTTTCTCGGCCAGATTTATGGAAAAGAAATAATGAAATGATGCTGGACTATTTAAAAGAAAAAAAGGATCCACCACTTTCAGTTTTAAAATATTATAATAAGATCACTAAAATTGCATATACTCAAGGATTTCTCAATATTTTTGGATTTTTAAAAAAACTCTATGTAACTATTGCTGGATTGTTTATTGTTATACCAAGAGAACCTACATCATTTAGTGATATGAAAGTTTGGTCTCAGAAAACAACTGCTTTAGCTTGTCAAAATTTTATGCTTTCAATGAGGGCATATGGATTTGATTCATGCCCTATGGAAGGATTTGATTCATTTAGACTTAAAAAAATTCTTAATCTTCCAAAAAAAGCTCAAATTTGCATGGTTATTGGTACAGGAAAGAGAGATCCCAAGGGAGTTTACGGAAAGCAGTTTAGATTTGATAGCAATTTGTTTATAAAAGAAGTTTAAGAAATGAGTACAATAAATATTACTTTTCCTGATTCTTCTGTCAAAAGCTTTGAAAGTGGTATTTTATGTATTGATATTATAAAATCCATAAGTAATAGTTTAGCAAAAAAAGTTTTAGTAGCTTCATTTAACGGAAATCTTATTGATCTTTCTTCATCTCTATCTGTTGATGGTCACCTGAAATTTTTTACTTGGGATGATTCTGAAGGAAAAAGTACATTTTGGCATTCTTCTGCTCATATTCTTGCAGAAGCAATTGAATCAATTCATCCTGGTGTTAAGTTTGGTATAGGCCCTTCGATATCTAATGGATTTTATTATGATATTGATTTTGTTGATTATGATGTTTCTAACTTAGATTTAGAATTAGTTGAAAAAAAATTTATTGAACTATCAACATCTAATTTATCTTTCAAACGCACAGAAGTTAAGAAAGCTGATGCTTTAAAATATTTTAAAGAAAAAAATGACCCTTACAAACTAGAATTAATTAATGATTTAAAAGATGCAGAGATTTCTTTTTACAACCAAGGAAACTTTACAGATTTATGTAAGGGACCACATAT
>JAYPDR010000103.1:0-4849 GCA_038125345.1 Marinoscillum sp.
CTGATGCTGCTTTTTACAAATGTAAAAAATGTGAAGAACCTTTAGGATTTTCAACCACTCCAAAATGCAATAATTGTGGAGGAGAAAGTGAATTATCTCGAGTTGTAAGTTTTGTTGATAGCCCTGGACATGAAAGTCTAATGGCAAATATGTTATCCGGTTCTGCATTGATGGATGGTGCACTATTACTAGTTGCTGCAAATGAAAAAGTTCCAAAACCACAAACAAAAGAACATCTATTAGCACTTCAAACTTTAGGAATTAAACAAATTGTTATTGTTCAAAATAAAGTAGATTTACAAACTTATGATGAAGTAATTTCAAATCATAAAGATATTGTTAAATTTGTTAAAGGCTCTCATGCAGAAAAATCACCAGTTATACCAATATCTGCACAATCTGGATTAAACATTGATGCATTAATTGGTTCTATTGAATCCACTATTAAAACTCCTGAAAGAGACGAAAAAGCAAACACTGTAATGCATGTTTTACGTTCATTTGATGTAAACAAACCGGGAACTAAATTACAGGACATTAAAGGAGGAGTAATTGGGGGAAGTATAATCCAAGGAGGTTTAAAAGTTGGTGATGAAATAGAAATTAAACCTGGTTTAATGAATGAGAAGAAAAAATCATATGACACTTTGACTACAGAGATTACATCACTTGGTACGGCAGCAGGAATTGTTGATTCTGTAAAACCAGGAGGATTGATTGCTATTGGTACAAAACTTGATCCATCACTTACTAGAAGTGATTCCTTTATTGGTTCAGTCATTGGAAAACCAGGAACTTTACCTGAAAATTCATTGGAATTGCAAATAAATGTACATCTTTTTGATTCAGCAGTTGGAACAAATGTTGATGTAAAAGTTAAACCTCTGCAAGTAGGAGAACTATTACGCGTAAATATAGGAACCGCTCCATTATTGGGAAAAATTAACAAAATAAAATCTGAAAAAGCCAATATTGAATTAAGAAGACCTGCATGTGTTTTTGAAGGTCAAAATATTGCTCTTAGTAGGAGAATTGATGAAAGATGGAGACTCATTGGAGCCGGAGTAATTGGTTAAGGTACTTTGTGATACAAGTTTTTTAATTCATCTAGCAACTAAACGAATCAAAAATATCGATATGATTAATTCAGAAATCGGCACACTTGATTTTTTTGTTCCACAAGTTGCTATCAATGAGCTTATTAAATTAAAAAATAAATCAAATAAAACTCATGATATTGAAATTACATTAAATTTTATAAAAAATCTAAAAATAATTGAATTGGAGGGAACATATGCTGATTCAAAAATTATTGAATTTGTCAAGGGTAATGATTATTTAGTTGGAACAATGGACAAAGAACTTAAAAAAAATATAAAAATGATTGGTAAAAGTATTATCTCTTTTAATAATGATAAAATGGTTTTAGAATCTTAGAAAAATTTAACTTAAAGTTTGTATAACCAATTTCATGAAAATCTCAAGTTCTGTATTCAAGAATGGTGAAACGATTCCAAAAAAATATGGATATAAAAATGGGAATATCAGTCCACCCTTAACTTTTGAAGATATTCCTAAAGATGCAGAATCTTTGGTATTGATTATGGATGATCCAGATGCAAAACCTGTAGTTGGAAAAGAATGGGTACATTGGTTAGTTTGGAATATTCCTGTTGAAATTAAAGAGTTTCTTGAAAATTTTATTCCTGATAATATCCCTCAAGGAAAAACTGATTTTAATGAAATTGGTTATGGAGGACCTGCACCTCCTGATAAGGAACACACATACATTTTCAAACTATATGCAATCTCTAAATTTTTAGATTTAGAAGCTGGTTCTGAAAAAATAGAAATTGAAAAAATAATGTCAAATCATATAATTGGTGAAGCCAGATTAGAGGGAAAATACTCCCCACAATAATTATATTTCATAAAGTGTATTAATCGGTTTTTATAAAAAATATTAATATGAATCAAAAATTTTTCTCACTTGGTCCCTATGAAATAAATTTAAATCATTTTTTAATAATACTAATTTTATCGCTTTCATTTTCTATTTCATTTCTTATTCGTTCTCTTCCAGGAGATTTTGGTTGGGAATTAAATGAATTTGATCCTTTCTTTAATTATAGGGCTACTTCATTTATTATAGAAAATGGTATAGAGAAATATTTTTTATGGAATGATGAACTCAGTTGGTATCCATATGGACGTGATGTTTCATCAAACTCTCAAGTATTATTACATATTACTACCGCAGTTGCATATTGGATTTTTGGTTCAGGACAATCTGTATATGATTTTGTTATACTTTTTCCAATTATAATTGGTTCTTTAACAAGTATTGTAATTTTTGCACTTGTAAGAATTATTGGTGGTACGACGGCTGGATTAATTAGCTCATTATTATTTTCAATTTCTTTGCCTATTATGATAAGAGGACAAATTGGTTGGTTTAAATCTGAACCATTAGGATTATTTTATGGATTATTAGCAACATATCTTTTCTTAAGTGCAATTAACTCTAAAAATTTTAAAAAAAGTATTCCATTGATAATTTCATCTGGAATTTTAACCATTTTTGGAATTTCTTCATGGGGAGGAAACCAATTTTTCTTAATTCCTATAGGACTATTGATATTTTGTTTACCTTTTACACGAAAAGATCATAAGTTTTTGGTAATTTCCGTTTCTCTATTTACATCAATGACGATTATCACCAGTCTTGGACTAGAAAGACCCGGTTTGAACTATCTAACAGGTTTATCAGGAATGTCTATAATAATTCCTACATTATTCTTGATAATTAGTTCCATCATTAGATCTTTTAGTAAAAAAGAGACTATTTTACGAAATACATCTATCTTTTTGATAATTTTAATCATCTCTTCATTGGTAATCATTTTCTTCCCTGATTCCTCTGTTATATCATTACCCACTCACAGATATCTAAATGCAATTTTTCCATTTTTAACCACCTCCGATCCTTTGACTGATTCTGTCTCAGAACATGCAACTTTATCAACTCCACAATCATTCCAATTCCATTTATTTTTATTAGTTTTTTCAGGAATTGGAGTTTGGTTACTTCTTACAAAATCAAATTTCATAAAAAAAGAAATGTTAGTTTATTCTCTAACTCTTGGACTCTTTGGTGTGCATATCAGTTCTGCATTTATGCGTCTAGAAGTATTTAGTGCAATTAGTCTAATTGTTTTATCTTCATTAGGATTAAGTATACTAATTAATAATATCACTACAACTAATTTAATCAAAAATAAGAATTTTTACAAAATATTAAAAACTTTTACTATAACTGGAATATTTTTCTTTTTATTAGTTCCATTATTTCTCCCAGAATCATCTACTGTTTTTGCTGTTTTAGGAAGCAATCCTCCCACAATTCTTAATGGTGGAACAGGTTTTAGTATTGGAACTAATGACTGGATTGAAACTTTATCATGGATTAAAAATAATACCCCACAAAATTCTGTGATAGGTTCATGGTGGGATTATGGTTATTGGATTCAAGTATTTGCAGATAGAGCATCACTAATAGATAATTCTACATTAATTAGTCATAGAATTTCTACAGTTTCTCAAGTTTTTTTTGAATCACCTGACGATGCATGGAAATCTCTAAATCAAATGGAAACAGATTATTTTGTAATTTTTATAGCAGCAGAAAAACTTATGATAGAAACAGAAAGTGGAGAAGCTCTTTATGCTCTAAGAGGTGGTGGTGATGAATCTAAAATCTTTTGGTTTACAAAAATTGCAGGTGTTCCCACTGAAAAATATCTAAATAATGATTATAATACACCTACAGAAATTTTATGGAATGAAACTTTTCTAGGAAAAATTATACCTTATAAAATTCTAGGATTTGTTAGTCCAGATGCAACTAAAACTTCTACTTTATTCCAAATGGGTTGGGTACCAGTTTATCAAAAAGAAATAAAGTATTTTTCTGACGATGACCCATTTAAACTAGTTTATTCGTCTACTAGTTATGATGAACCAAAGAATAATATCGTGATAGGGGTATTTGTCTATGAAGTTAATAAGAATTATTTACCAATAGATAGTGAGTGGGATTCTCCAGTAATTCTTTATCCAAACCAAACAAATGATTGAATTTTTATTGATATCTATCCCTAAATCTATAACTGATATATTTATCATCTGGAGAAAATTTTGCTGGATGACAAGATTTAGTGTTTATTTTACATTTTTTGCAATTTTCATTTAATGTATATCCAAAACATTTTTCACATATTCTCAGTAAAAACCTCATTTTAATTTTCACGTGTTTTTTTAGATTCTTCTCTAATAAAATTAAAGGTTCCTTTTTTCTTAGTGGTACTAACTTCAATTTCATTAATTATTGGTTTTAACAATTTCTCAGCAGACTTGAAATCTTGTGAAATAATTGATAATCTATATTTTGGTGCTCCTAAATAAATTATATCCAAGGAAGAATTTTTGTTAGATACATCAAGTAATGTTTTTTTAATTATTTCAATTCCATCTGAACTTGAATTTGTTATTTCCATTATTCCACGAATTTCAACAGATGGTAGTTTAATTTTTGAACATATTTCTGTTAAAATTGGATGTATTTTTTTTGCAATTTTCATATCTGAATTATTCTCAAGTCCATTTCTTGCAATGTCTATAAATCCATCATAAATTGATTCATATTTTGAATAAATAGCATCTTCTATTTTTTCAATATCCTTATCTGATAAATTTGCTTTTTCTTTTAAATTTTCAATAAGTGTTTTCCCTTTTTCAAATTTTTTAACTTCTTTTAATTTTTGTTTTTGTTGATCTTTAGAAACTTGTT
>JAYPDR010000104.1:0-4838 GCA_038125345.1 Marinoscillum sp.
TGGTTTGTTGACCTATTAACCTCTGACCATTGGTCACAGTAAATGTTCCTATTCCGTCAACTTTAACTCTTAAAGATGGTAAATTTACTTCTGGCGATTGAATTTTTGGCATCTCAATTTTTGGGATATTAACTTTTGGCATTACTTTATTTATCTCAGTAGTTATCCTATTCGTTATATCTTGAGCAGCAGCCACAATCATAGACTTTGGAGCAGCTTTAACAATATCTAACGGAGTCAATTCTTCAGGTTTTTTTTCCCCATCAATTAGATCTCTTAATAGTTGAAGAAGTTCTTTATATGGCTCAGTTGTTGGCATTGGAGCACTTACAAAACCAGTTCCATTCCAGGCGCTATGTGTACGTCCAAGCTTAATTAATAATCCATCTCCGTCACCCCCGTCTTTATTATTTATTGTAGCAAGAAATTTTTCATTAGAACTCTCAATGGATAATGTATTCTTAAGTTTAAGGTCTCCATCAAGGTTAACATCTCCCTTGAAAGAAGCGTCACCACTAACATCCAGAGAACCAGTTAAAGTAGTGCTACTACTATCAAGGACTGACAATGATTTACTTATAGTAGCGGTACCCGCTACCTTAAGATCACCACTTAAATCTGATAAAGATTGATTTGCTACAGTTAATTTTGAATTAAGTAATGTATTATCTTCGACCGTTAATTCACCTGACAATTTAGTATTTCTACCAACACTTAAGTCTTGGTTAATATCTAGTTTTCCTTTTAAAAATGAATTACCATCAACTGAAAGATCTCCAGAAGCTATGATATCCCTATGGTATGCATATGGCACAAAGAGTAATTCCTGATCACTAAGGTCTGAGTACGTACCATCCAAATTAATTTCAACTTTAAGATTTTTAGTCGACCCATCCCAGATAAGCTTATTGAATACTCCACTAACTGGATTTCCTTTACCAATAACGAGATTTATCATTCCATACTCATCAGTAGTGGTTGTATGAATTTCCTGGTACTCATAATTTCCGGAGGAATTAGAAATTGTAAACCTTACATGTATTTCTTTATTGGGCAAAATATTTCCTGATATATCAAATCCAGGTATTTCTTCTGGATTAGGATCTATAATAACAGCCTGATAATTAATCCCATCTGTCTGAGAAAATAATTTAAAATTTATTGAAAGTATAATATAAAATATTAGTGATAAAATTCTCATAATTTATTGAGTTTGAATATTTCTATAAAATTTTTTAATATTAATAAGTAAACCTAATCCAATTGAATGGTTTGAGATATTTAATTCCTCGAGACTATTTTGAGAATCATCTCTCATAATTTGACTTAAACCATAGAGATACTGAACATATATTTTTGCATTTTCAGATAAAGGATAAGAAATTCCAGCACCTCCTTTAAAAAAGAAAGTAAAAGGATCAAATTCTTCTGAATTTTTTAGAGAAAAAACTTGATAATTAATTATTTGTGTCCCTCTTAAATTATAATCTAAAGATGATCCGGCTGTCACAAAAAAACTAAAGTCTTTTATTTTAATCAGATCATAATTTAAAAAAAGGTTTAAACCAAGATAATCTAAATCCCATTCATAAAAATTGTTTAATATTTTATTACTTCCTTTAGCTCCATAATTATTATAATCCAAAGAAAAAACAAGACCAAATCTATTTTCATTCAAAGCACTTTTATTACTAAAATACCAATCATGGCTATACCCTACTCTTAAATAGTTTTTTGATGTAGGATTGATATTTACTGAAGAAACTCCTAAAGAATTTGTAAAATCAAAATTAGAAGTAGATTTACCATACTCAACAAAAAGTGCGTCCTGAAGAATCTTTATCTCTTGAGCACTAGCAGAAGCACTAAAAATTAATAAAATTATTAATATGTAATTTTTCATTATTTATTTTTTATAACTTTTGTCTGAATAAATTTATTTTTAGATTCAAGTCTTAACAAATATGTGGCTGGAAGCAAATTATTGAGAATTATTTTATTATCTCTACTTCCTGAGAGCATATTATTGTAAACGATCTTTCCATTTAAATCGAAGAGCATAAGGTTTGTATTACTAGAGACATCTTCTTTAAAATTTACATTTAAATATTGAGAAAAGGGACTAGGAAATATTTGCACTTTGAATTCTCTTTTTTCTTTAGAAAAATTTTCAATTGAACCCATTGGTTGAAGAAATCCCTGCCTTATCTTTATTCTATGAGATGATAATTGTCCTACAGGACTTTGCTGTCCTACTGTAAAGAAAACATTAAAACTTTTTCCATAAGAATAAAAATTTGACTTACCTCCTGAAAGTGATGTAGATGAATTTATCTTTTGTGAATGAAGATCATATGAAAATACTAGAAGAAAATTTAAAACAAATAATTTCACAATTTAATAGAATTTTTATCAGAATATAATTCTAAAATTTCTATAAATCAAACTTTATTCCTTGCGCTAGAGGTAAGTCATCAGAAAAATTAATTGTATTAGTTTGTCTTCTCATATATGCTTTCCATGAATCAGAGCCAGATTCTCTCCCACCTCCAGTCTCTTTTTCTCCACCAAATGCTCCACCAATTTCTGCACCAGAAGTGCCTATATTGACATTAGCAATTCCACAATCTGAGCCTGCTGAAGATAAAAACTCTTCTGCTTCAGAAATTTTAGAAGTCATTATTGATGAAGAAAGTCCTTGTGGAACGTCATTCTGAATACGTATAGCCTCATCTAAATTTTTATATTTAATTAAGTATAAAATTGGAGCGAAAGTCTCTGTCTGAACTGTAGTATACTCATTTTTTACTTCAAAAATTGCTGGAGTAACATAGCATCCTGATTCATAACCTATGCCCGATAACACTTTTCCATCAATTAGAGCTTTACCACCCTCAAGCTTAACACTACTTACGGCTTTTTCATATATTCTAACAGCCTGTTTATCGATTAGAGGTCCCATATGATTTGTTTCATCTAGAGGATCACCTATCTTAATTTGGTTGTAAGCTTTTATTAAAAGATTTTTAAAATTTTCATAAATTGATTCATGAATTATTAATCTTCTAGTTGTTGTACATCTTTGACCAGCTGTACCAACTGCACCAAAAACAGCCCCTCTGATAGCAATATTTAAGTTAGCATCCTTAGAAATAATCATGGCATTATTACCTCCTAATTCCAAAAGAGTTTTTCCTAATCTTTTTCCAACAACTTCAGCAACTGATTTTCCCATCCGAGTCGATCCAGTTGCACTAACAAGAGATATTCTTTTATCTTGAGCAATTTTCTTTCCTAATATCTGATCAGAACAATCTGTAACAAGGTTAAGAACTCCCTCTGCGTTATTCTCCTGAAGAACTTTTAAAATAATATTGTGGGTTGCAATCGCTGAAAGTGGGGTTTTTTCCGATGGTTTCCAAACGCAAACGTTACCACAAACCATAGCAATCATAGCATTCCAGCTCCAAACAGCAACAGGAAAATTAAAAGCAGATATGATTCCTACAATTCCCAAAGGATGCCACTGCTCATACATTCTATGATTAGGTCTTTCTGAGTGCATAGTCAAGCCATATAATTGTCTAGATAGCCCTACTGCAAAATCACATATATCAATCATTTCCTGAACCTCTCCCAATCCCTCCTGTAAAGATTTACCCATCTCGTATGAAACAAGTTTACCTAATGCATCTTTCTTTTTTCTTAATTCATTTCCGATTTGTCTGACTACCTCTCCTCTTTTAGGTGCAGGAACTTTTCTCCAATTTATAAATGATTGAGAAGCTACTTCTATGATTTTCTCGTAGGATTTTTCATCGGTTTCAATAACAGAAGAAATTTTCATTCCATCTACAGGAGAAAATATATCTCTGCTATCCCCATCAGATTTTATCCAATTGATACCTGTGCTAGTGCCTAGATTTAAGTCATCAAGAGATAAGTCTTTAAGGAAACTAGTACTCTGATTCATTATTAATTTTCAAGAACAAAATCTGAATCAGAAACCGAAGGGTTAACTGATATGTTTACAACATTAAAATCCAAACTCTGTGGGCCAATTGGAGCTTTAATAAGAAATGGGAACAACACTCCATCTACCTCTCTGTAATCATCATAGTATGTTACCTGCGAAATAGTTGATCCATCAGGTGCCTCAACAACTTGAGTTTGTTTGAATTTTAATCCTGTTTCAGCATCGTAAGCAACATAATTATTGTCAGATACCTGTAAAACATGTAATGTTTTTCCGTTCTCCTCCTCTACTGTACTAAATTTTATATTAGAATCTTTTAACCAACCTATTTCCTCAAATGGTAGAGTTGAGTTTTTCATTTCTAAAGCTTGATCATCAGGTAATGGGCTATTAATTCCTTGTTGACTAATAGATCCATTCTCACCATCAAAAACCATTTTCATCATAGTATTTCCCATCATCATCATCATGGTCACTTGTTTATTTGGCTTAGATTGTATATTTACCATCTGAAGTTTCATTCCCTGAATTTCTGCTTCTGCTAACATACTAATAGTTGAAACTTGATTAATTTTTTCTACTCCACCAACTGCATCTAAATATTTATTTAAAACTGACTCTACAGTAATATCAGAAGGCATAGAATAATTTGGTCTATCTGTACTATTTCCCTCTTTATCATAATATGATATTTCATATGGTAATTTTTCTAAGCTAGTTAAAACTTCTTGACCCTTACCAACTACAATTATTCGTAGATTTTCTTTTTTAAAATATTTATTTGAAACTCTTTTAATATCTTCAACAAGAAATTGAAATCTTTGTTTCATGAGAATTATTGAAATCCATTTGAATTTTAGTA
>JAYPDR010000105.1:0-4712 GCA_038125345.1 Marinoscillum sp.
GGCCAGTAAAGGAGTTAAAGTACCAGATCGAGGACAGTTTTGAGGATAGTGATTCATATATCAATAATCCAAATCCTATAAATAATGATTTAAAAAATTCTTTCATATTTTCAAAGATTTCTTCAGGGTCTTTTCCAGATTCAACTAAAATTAATCTAAAATTATTAAATAAAAATGATCTTATAATTTACGCTTCTGCAATTGGGAATGTTTTTGCTTTAAACTTAAAGAAAAATGATTTTATTTGGACTTACTCTCATAATAAGGAAATTACCTCCGGACTATCTTCAAATAAAGATTTAATATTTTTTGTAGATTATGATGGATATCTTATCGCTCTCTCTTTTAAAGGTAATCTAGAGTGGAAAACTTACGTAGGGGAAGTATTCTCACCACCATTAGCCTCCGACGAATATATCTTAGTTAAAAATAGTAATAATAATTTTATATTATTAGATTTAATTGATGGATCTATTAAATGGAATTACCAAGTTCCAAAATCACCACTTCCAACCAGGTCTTGGGGTGGCTTAGTTCAATCAGAAGGTATTATATATTCAGGTATTGGATCAGGAAAAGTTGTAGCAATTAATTCAAAAAACGGTCTTTTTATTTGGGAGAGTACTTACAGCCCCCCCAAAGGTGTATCTGAAATAGAAAGATCAAACGACACAACAAGTGATGTTGTTGTAGATGAATTTGCTGTTTATGTAGTTTCCAGCAATGGAAATATAGCTGCTTTAAATAAATTAGATGGGTCTATTTTATGGAAAAGAGCATTATCAAGTTTTAATGGATTGGTTCTTAATAATGACAAAATATATGTTACTCATAATTCCGGCGCCATTTACTGTATCGATAAAAATTCACAAAAGGTTTTATGGAGAAATTCTGATTTATTAGGAAGAGATGTGTCAAAGGGTTACGTTTTTAAAGATTTTTTAATAGTTTCAGATTATGAGGGCTATATTCATTTTTTAAGTTTAAATAACGGAGTTATAAATGCAAGATTTAAGTTTGCAGATGGTAAGCACATAAATCCTATGAGTTTAATTGATGATGAGAATTTATTTTTAACCTCTTTAAAAGGAGATTATTATTGGGTTGAATCTAAATTAAATAATTATAATAAGCCTCAATTAAATATAAATAATAATGAAAAAATTAATATTCTGTTAGAGGGAGATGAGATCAATGAAAATAAAACAAAAGAAGATAATGAAGACCTATTAGACAAATTAATATTTTGGGATTAATTTTGAAAACAATCGCCATTATAGGAAGACCCAATGTTGGAAAATCAAGTTTGTTTAATATTCTAACTAAGAGCAGGGATGCTCTTGTTGCTGACTTTCCAGGACTTACAAGGGATAGGCACTATTCTAAAATTAAAATTAATAACTCCTCAATGCTTATAGTTGATACAGGCGGCTTAGAAGCATATAGAGCTGAGAATATATTAAATAAAATGTTTCAGCAAACTGAATTAGCAATTGATGAAAGTGACCTCATTTTTTTTATTGTTGACGGTAGGTTAGGCAGGCATCCACAGGATGATGAAATAGCTCGATTTCTTAGAAAAAAAAATAAAACTAATTTACTAATAATAAATAAATGTGAAGGTTTAAATCAAGATCTTTTAAAATTTGAATTTAAAAATCTTGGAATTGAAAATCAAATTTGTATTTCAGCTTCCCATAATGAGGGTATTGACCTGATATATGATTTTTTGGCACCTTATTGCGATGATAGTACACAAGAGGAAGCCAATGATAAGAAAATAAAACTCTCAATACTAGGCAAACCCAATGTTGGTAAATCTACATTAATCAATTCCATAGTAGGTGAAGATAGATTTATTGCATTTGATCAACCAGGCACTACAAGAGATTCTGTTTCAACTGATTTTGAATACAAGGGAAAAAATTTTTTAATAATTGATACTGCTGGCATTAGAAAAAAAGGTCGAGTTTCTGATGCAATTGAAAAATTTTCTGTCTTAAAATCAATTCTAGCAATAAATGAATCTGATGTAAGCGTTTTAGTCATCAATGCTGATGAAGGTTTGGGCTCTCAGGATTTACAAATTTTAGGGTATATTTTAGAGTCTGGTAAACCTTTAGTAGTTGCTGTAAATAAATGGGATTTATTAGATCAATATCAAAAAGAAGTTTTTAGGAATTCAATAACTAAAAAAAATCATTTTTTTAGCAATTATGAAGTGATATACATTTCTGCAATAAATAAAATTGGTATTAATGATTTATGGGGGGCAATATTAAGAGCTTACTCATCCTCTATTTGTAAAATAAAAACTCCAGTTTTAAATAGGTTTATAAATGATTTACAACAATCTCATCAACCCCCTATTTTTAGAGGTATTAGACCAAAGCTGAAATTTGCGCATCAAGGAGATACTTGTCCACCGACAATTATAATCCATGGCAATCATTTATCTGGTATTAAAAAAGATTATATTAGATTTATTGAGTCATCTATTATTAAGACATTTAATTTGATAGGCACTCCTATTAGGATTCAATTAAATGAAAGTGAAAATCCATACGATATTGACAAAGTTAAAATAAAAAAAACAGGTTTAGTTACAAGAAGAAAAGAAATTAATAAAAAAAGAGAATATTTAAAAAAGAAGAAATTAAAGAATTAATCTTATATATCCCAAAATTTCCACCAATTTTTTTCATCAGTTTTTTCTTTTTTGTTTTTTAAAGGAGAGTTAGGAAAATTTAAATCTAATATACGTTTTGTGTCTTCTGCAAGATCATTTATACCTAAATTTTTATAAGCGCTAATTATTATTATTAATGCCTCCTCTTGATGAATAGATTGTGAGTAATTTTCTATAACATATTTTCCTCTATTTAATGCTGCTAGATAGGCATTTCTTTTCATATAATATCTTGCTACATACAATTCTCTCTCAGCAATTTTATTCATCAAATATGTCATTCTATTTGCTGCGTCATCATAATATTCACTATTTGGAAATAACTCAGTCATAACCTTCAGAGCACGAAAACTTAACTCTAGTTTAGAGAGGTCTCTATCACTTATATCTTGAAGAGTAATTTCTTTTATAATTCCTCTATCTCTAAATAAAACAACACCTTTAAGATAATACGCATAATCCATAGCTGGATGATTTGGATATGATCTTATAAATTTATCAATCATAGCTATTGCTTCATCTTCCTTGTAAAATTCTTTGTAGGCAAAAGCAAGATTAAGTTTTATTTGAGGGGCTAGTTTAGAATTTGGGTATTTTTGTTCTGCTTTTTCATAAACTTTAATTGCTCTAGACCAATCTTTTGACTGTTCAGCAATTTTGGCTTTTTCAAAAGCTTCATAATCAGTAAGGCCAGTTGTCTCATCAATCTCTGTAGGATCACCAAAAATTGCACAGGAGGAAACTAAAATTGTTATTATGAGAATATTTATATAATTATGAAGTAATTTATTCATGGCAAAAATTATACCTTATGGCACAGAACAAAGTTGAATTAATAGTCCCAGATTTTCTCTTGGGATCCAGGGCCGATCATGTTGTGTCAACTCTTCTTACTAAATATTCTAGATCGAGGATTAAACAATGGATTGTGAAAGGTTATGTTCTAGTTGGAAACAAAACAATTACACCTAAGCATAAATTGTTTCCCGGTGAAAAGATCATAGTTTATATTCAGCCAGAAGAAAAGGAACTTCAATATCAATCTGAACATATTGGATTGGATATAATTTATTCGGATAACGATATTGCTGTTATTAATAAACCCTCAGGGCTTGTTGTCCACCCAGCTGAGGGGAATTGGACTGGGACATTACTTAATGGAATTCTAGATATATTTCCTGATAATAAATTGCTTCCACGTGCAGGAATTGTACACCGTCTTGATAAAGAGACCTCAGGGTTGTTGGTTATTGCACTAAATGAAATTGCTCAACTTAATCTAATTAAACAACTTCAAGCAAAAACTGTTTATCGAGAGTACCGCTCAATTGTTTGTGGAAATATAATATCAAATGGTTTGGTTGATGAACCTATTGGAAGACATCCAAAAAATAGAGTAAAAATGAGTGTTAATAAGATAAACGGAAAACCTGCTGTAACAAAATATGAACCGATAGAAGTGTTTCAACATCACACTTATTTAAAATGTATTTTAGAGACAGGACGTACACATCAAATTAGAGTCCACATGCAATACATTGGCAATCCAATAGTTGGTGATCCCGTGTATGGTTTTAAGAAAATTTTTCCGTTTAAAGGAATGTCGAAAAAATTTATTGATTTGGTGGTTAATTTTCCAAGGCAAGCTCTTCATGCAAAAAAATTAGGGCTTGTTCATCCAGCTACTAATAAAAAAATGTCTTGGGATATAAAATTACCTGATGATTTCTCTGATTTATTAAACATTATGAGAGAGGCTCCTCTGATGGGTAAACAATTAGATACTTTTGCATATACTAGAGACGATTATGAAGATATATTAGATTATGAAAACTTTGAAGATTTTGATCTAGATGATAATTAATTTAATCAAACCTGCCTTTAAAAATATCTTAAATATTTCTATGCTTCAAACTACTCGCCTTGGTGGTTTTAGTGAGGGTAACTATGGATCATTAAATTTAAGTAAAGATGTAAATGATAATCTAGATAATGTTTTAAAAAACTTTAAATTATTAGATAG
>JAYPDR010000106.1:0-4691 GCA_038125345.1 Marinoscillum sp.
ATCATTTTGAAACTAATTTGGATCTACTTCAAACAGAGGTTGATCAAATTCAACTAGGATGTGATAAAGCACATCTTATAAATTCATCGATGATATACTTTATTTCTAAATTATTAGATTTTAAAAAATTTCTTCTTGCTGGTATATTGTAAAATAAATTTTTAGAAGTAATGCTTGTTCCTTTCTGGAAATTAATCTCTTTTTTTTCATAAATTTCACCATCTTTCAAGCTTACCTGGTAGCCAACTTTTTCATTTACATTTTTTGTTTTTAGAATAACTTCTGAGACTGCAGCTATTGAGGCTAGCGCCTCGCCTCTAAATCCCATTGTCTTCACTTTAAATAAATCTTGAGAAGTTTTTAATTTAGAAGTAGAATGTCTACCAAAGCATTTTATAGCATCTTCTTTTTGCATTCCAATCCCATCATCTATCAGAGTTATAGATTGCTTTCCTGCATCTTTTATAATCAATTTAATATTTTGTGCATTTGCATCAATGCTATTTTCAAGAAGTTCTTTAACAATGGATGAGGGTCTATGTATAACTTCTCCTGCAGCAATTTGATTAGCTACTGATTTTGGTAATTGATGAATAATACTCATTTTATCTTCTCGATAATTTTTTATAAATCAACCACAAAGGTATTAAAAGGAAAAATATAAATATTTTGTTTCCTATATAAAGCCATCCAAAGATTAAAAATGAAAGACAAAATGCGATGATTAGTTGAAGTTTTGATGAATTAATCTCACCTGTATTTCTTGTTCTTTTAAAAAATTTTTTTTCAGTATGTTTAGATTCGGATACTCTTTGTTCAAGGTCATCTTTAATTGGGTCATAATGCCTAGCAGCAAATTTGAATCTTTTATTATTTGGTAACTTAATAAATGAAGGAAGTCTCATTTTTTAAAATCTAATTTACTATTTAATAAAGATAGATCGAAAATAGTTAATTTAGTAATTGTTAAATCATAAGGTAAAAATTAGTTTTTTTTAAATAATTGGTGTAAAAATGAAGATTGGAATTGTCTGTTATCCAACATTTGGAGGAAGTGGGGTGGTAGCGACTGAGTTAGGTAAAGCTTTATCAGAATCTGGCAATACAGTTCATTTTATTTCTTATGCTCAGCCAGTGAGATTAAGTGAGTTTAGTGATAATTTATTTTATCATGAGGTCTCCGTTAAAAGTTATCCTCTTTTTGAATATCCTCCTTACGAGACCTCTTTAACTAGCAAGCTTGTTGAAATTGTTAATTTTGAAAAACTTGATTTAATTCATGTTCATTATGCTATACCTCACGCTTCTTCAGCTTTATTAGCTAAAGAGATCTTACAAACTATGGGAATAAATATACCAGTAATAACAACTCTTCATGGAACTGACATTACACTTGTTGGTAAAGACCCGTCATGTATGCCAGTTATAAATTATTCCATTAATAAGTCTGATGGTGTTACTGCTGTATCAAAAAGCTTAAGAGATGAGACTATCAATATTTTTAATATTAAAAATCAAATTAATGTAATACCTAACTTTATTGACATTAAAAAATATAAAAAAGTAAAAAGAAATCCATACAGAAGTAAACTGTGTCAGAGAGGAGAGAAATTGATTATACATACTTCTAATTTTAGGAGAGTAAAGAGAATACAAGATGTTATAAATGTCTTTTGTAAGATTAATAAAGAAATTCCTTCAAAACTAATAATGGTAGGTGATGGGCCAGAAAGAGCAAATATTGAATCTTTAACAAGGTCATTATGTTCTTTAAAAGATGTCTTATTTATAGGAAAAATTCCTGATGTTGAAAATGTACTTTTTAATGCGGATCTATTTCTTCTAACATCTGAAAAAGAGAGTTTTGGTCTTTCTGCTCTTGAGGCTATGGCATCTTCTGTTCCAGTTATTTCCTCAAATGCTGGTGGATTACCAGATCTTGTTAGAAACGGGTTCTCAGGATTTACATGTGAAATTGGTGATGTAAGTTCTATGGCTACCAAATCCTTAGAAATTCTTAATGAAAATAACTTAAAAACTTTTAAAGTTAATGCTCATAAAGTAGCTTGTGAATATGACATTAATATTATAGTTCCCAAATATGTAGATTTCTATAATTCAATTCTGAGTAAATAATTATGCCAATAAAGAAAAAGAAAATATATGTTTTAGATACTTCAGTCATTCTTTACTCACATGACTCCATAATGAATTTTGAGGAGAATGATATAGGAATTCCAATTACAGTTTTAGAAGAGCTTGATAATCTAAAGAAAGGTAATGACACTTTAAACTTTGAGGCAAGAGAATTTATTAGAATGATTGATAAATTGTCTTATGAAAAAATGTTAACAGATTGGATTCCACTAAACGGAAAAACTAAAGGAAAATTTAAAATATTAGTTAATCAAAAAATAAAGAATAATGTTTTTATAGATGATATTAATGATCATAAAATTTTAGATTCTGCTCTAAACTTACAAAAAGAAGAAAAAAATAAAATAGTAACTCTAGTCTCTAAGGATATAAATCTTAGATTAAAAGCAAAGTCTCTTAATTTAAAGGCAGAGGATTACTTGACTGGTAAAATTGAAAACCTTAATTCTTTAGATAAAGAAGAACAAATAATTGATAATATTAAATCAAGTGTTATTGATAAGGTATATGAAAACAACTCTGTTGATGTAGATGAAATTTTACCTAATAAAGAGTTAGTTGATAATTCTTACTATGTATTAAAAGATTCTAATAAATCTGTACTTGCATACTATGATGGTGAAAGAAAAACAATAAGTAGAGTTGAAAAAACTACTATTTCAGGAATTAAACCTAGAAATGCTGAGCAGGCTTTTGCTATTCATTCTTTATTGAATGAAAATATTTCATTAGTTTCTATAAACGGTGTAGCTGGTACAGGAAAAACTTTATTAGCCTTGGCATCAGCTATTTACCAGAGGAGAAATTTTAAACAAATATTTGTTGCTAGGCCTATTGTTCCACTAGGAAATAAAGATATTGGGTATCTACCTGGAGATATTCATTCGAAAATTAATCCCTATATGGAACCTTTATGGGATAACTTTAAATTCATTCAGAATCAGTACAAGCAGACATCAAAAGAATTCAAAGTATTAAAAAACATGATAGAATCTGAGAAATTAGTCATTCAACCTCTTGCATATATTAGAGGAAGAAGTTTTTCTAATATTTTCTTTATTGTAGATGAAGCTCAAAATTTAACACCACATGAAATAAAGACAATAATATCTCGAGCTGGAGAAAACACAAAAATAGTTTTTGCTGGAGATATTAATCAGATCGATACTCCTTATCTTGACTCTCAGAGCAATGGTCTTTCTTACCTTATAGATAAACTTAAAGGTCAGAAACTTTACTCTCATATAACTCTTAAAAAAGGAGAAAGATCAGAACTTGCTAACCTTGCTAATGAACTTCTATAATTAAAAATTGTGATTAAAAGCTTCGAAGAGTATAATAAGGTATATAATGATAGTATAAATAATCCTGAAAAATTTTGGATGGAATACTCCAAAAAATTTTACTGGAGAAAAAAACCAACTAAAATATTATCATGGAATTTTGAAACCCCTGAAGTAAAGTGGTTTTCTGATGGTGAATTAAATATCACTGAAAATATCTTTGAAAGAAATAGAAGTAAGAAAAATGATACAGCAATAATCTGGGAGCCTAACAACCCTAATGAGGAAAGTAAATCTTTTACTTTTGATCAGTTATTCAAAGAAGTTTGTAAGTTTAGTAATGTCCTGAAAAAATTAGGAGTTAATAAGGGCGATAGGGTAATCATTTATTTGCCAATGATACCTGAAGCTGCAATTTCAATGTTAGCTTGTGCAAGAATTGGTGCTGTGCATTCTGTTGTTTTTGCTGGTTTTAGTGCAAATTCTTTATCAGATAGAATTAATGACTGCTCTGCAAAAATTGTAATAACTTCAGATGGTAATTTTAGAGGAGATAAAAACGTACCTGTTAAGGCAGTAGTTGATGAGGCCTTAAATAATTGTAAGAGTGTATCTAACGTAATCACAATAAAAAGAACATCTTCAAATATAAAGATGGTAGATGGTAGAGATGTATGGTATCATGATATGGTAAAAACTGTTGATGATTTTTGTGATGCAGAAAAAATGAATTCTGAAGATCTTTTGTTTATTCTCTATACTTCAGGATCAACTGGAAAACCTAAGGGAGTTGTTCATACTTGTGCAGGTTACATGATATATACTTACTTCACATTTAAAAATGTATTCCAATATAAAAAGGGGGATACTTACTGGTGTACAGCTGATGTTGGATGGATTACTGGTCATAGCTATATTGTTTATGGCCCGTTACTTAATGGAGCTAAAACAATTATGTTTGAAGGCATTCCTACTTACCCAGATGCATCAAGATTTTGGAAAATAATTGATAAATATAAAGTTAGTCAGTTCTATACTGCACCAACTGCTATAAGAGCATTGCAATCTCTTGGTGATGTTTATTTAAAGGATTCAGATCTGTCATCTTTAAAAGTAATTGGTTCTGTGGGTGAGCCAATAAATGAAGAAGCTTGGAATTGGTATAATGAAAAGGTTGGAAAAAAATCTTGTCCAATTGTTGACACTTGGTGGCAAACTGAAACTGGAGGAATTATGATATCTCCATTACCT
>JAYPDR010000107.1:0-4688 GCA_038125345.1 Marinoscillum sp.
ATTGTGGCGCATATTTAAAAGCATAACTATTTTTAAATTTTTCTAAAAAGAAATCATAATCAAATAATTCTTTTCCTAGTTTAGTATCTAATTTATTTAAAAAGAATAAAGCACCTTTAATTAATACGTTCTCGTGAGATAAAGGACCGTAAATCATTCGAGTTGCAGTTTGTCTAACTCGATCAGCTTCTGCTTCTGACATAAAACCAGGTTTAATATATTTCTCAGGTCTTTGCATAAATTCTAATGCTGCAGATAAAACTCTCATATTTTTAACTTGTTCTTTACCAAAAATATTTTCAAATACTTGTTGGTTTCTTCCATCACTAAACCATTTAAATAATTTACCTCCATCAACTGTATCTCTTCCTAAAATACCAGATGCTGATTTAGTGTTATCAAATAAAGTTTTCATAAAATAACCTCTAATTTCATCTTGTTGAGTTCTAGTAATAGAGCTAAAAAATTGATTTACAGCTTTAGGAGATACTTTTGGATTACTAAATAATTGTTCTGAAATCATATAAGGATTAATTTCATCTACGGGAACATTTTTAAGTAAAGGCATAGTTCGTTGTGCGTTTACATTAAGTGTTAAATAATTTCTTTGTATTCTTTCAATTGCATTTTTAACAGCAACTTTATTTCTAAACACTGTCATTTCTTGTTTAGTAAATATATTTTCTAATCCACCTCTATATTTATTTAAAAATTTACTTGCTGATATAGCATTAGGCCCAGTTGTTTCTTTTATAAATCTATCATAGATTAAAGTTTTAAAATCACTAATCATTTTTTGATCTAGCTTATTAGTATTTCCTTTTATAAAGTTTCCTAAATAAGCGGCAGCTGCTTTTTGTTCTGCGTTATTTCCAAATAATACAGGAAAAAAATCTTCTTGTGTAGCTCTAGCTTGAGCAATAGGTCCTCTTGGAGTTCCTCCTAATTTTTTAATAATATCTCCAAATACTTTACCTCTCATTATAGCTTTACCATTAATAAAAGCAGCATTTTGAGATGCAAGTTGAGCTGGTAAAGGTGGGGCTGATGCTAAAACAGAAGATAGTGTAGCTTGTGTTTCTCTAATAGCAGATTGTAAAGCTGGATTTTTTGCAGCAATATCATCTAATATAGATTTTGCATTAACTAAATCTACATAGTTAAATTGTTTACCAGTTTGATATTGACCTTTTAAAAATTTTAAAGTGTCAAATACATTTTTATATTCTTGAAGTTGAGTTTTAGCAAATTCATTATCTGAACCTTTTAATTGATTCATTTTTCCTTTAAGAGCAGTTGCTGCTTCGTCAAATATTGCTGATGGTGATCTATTTGTTTTACTCGATTTTGGTATTTTTAATTTAAGGTCTTTATAAAAATTAATTTTTCCTCTTTGAACATTAGCTAACGCATAATTTTCAGTATTTAATTTATCTACTAATTTAATAATTACTTTGTTAAAATTTATTTCTTCAGGATTATTTTTAATTCTATTATAAACTTGAGTTGATAATTCATTCCATTGTTTATTTAATTTTTCAGAAACATCAGATAATCTAATTTTATTATTTTGAGCTTTTATTTTTGCTATATTTAATGGTCCGTCAAATATTTCTCTTTCTGTAGTTCCTACCGGTACTTTTTTAAATTTAACACCAAGGATTGTTTCCATAGCTTCATCAACAGCATCAAGTGAATCTTTTTCTACTTGTACAGCAGCTTGTTCACCTTCTTTACCAACTAAATCTCCTACTTTTTTTCTTCCTAAACCTTGCTGACTTGACTTAGCAGCATTCTCCATATTAGCTATTGCTGTTCCAGGATTATTATTTCCAAAAGTTTTATTAATAATTTTATCTACAGTTTTAGAATCAAGGCCTGCTCCACCTTCATCTGTTGATCTAGTTAATTGATCTTTTATAGTTTTTACAACTTCATCTACATTTTTATCTTGATTCAATCCATTTTTATAATTGTATAAAACATCTTTAATAACTTTATTTGATACTGTTCCAGTTACATATTTTCCACCTCCTAATTTTTTAGCAATTGAACCAGCTAAATTTTTAAGTAGTTTAGCTCCTGCGTTAAATACAGGAAAAGCTATTCTTGTAGCAGTTCCTGAAATAGCTCCACGTTTTATACCTTCTTTAATAATATCATCATCAGTTAAGTCTTGATTTACTCCTAATTGTTTTCCAATATATAATCTTAACATTTCAGAAAAACCACCAGCAAATGCTGTTGATAGTGCAACTCCCCCAGGACCAGATGGTGCTGAATAAATACCAGCAACTATTTCTGAAGTTAATGGAATTAACTCTCCAGTGAACCCTGCAAAATCTTCTTTAGTTAAACCTGGTTTATTAAAGAGTTGATATTTATTATCTCCTCCTAATTCTTTAGGTATTTTATAAATTAATCTTTGTTTGCCATCATCAAACTTATAATTTTGAACATGGATCCTCGGTCCTTTGTAATTTAAACTATTATATTTAGCTTGTATTTTAGGCTCAAGAGTAGCGACCAGTGCATCAGTTGCTTGCTGTGCTATTGTATTATCATCATACTTTGCAAAACTTAATATACTTCTAGTTTTCGCACTTGCTCCAGGAAGGTCTGGATTAATTCCAGCAACTTTAAATACATCATCTTCATTTACAAATTCTTTAATAGCTGAAAAGTTATCTTTAAAATTATTTAAATTTAAATTTTTAGCAATATTTTCTTTTCCACCTTTAGCAACGTCATTTCTAATATTATCTAAAGCTTCTGATACTAAATTAAAATCTCGTCCTTCATTTGTAAATGATTCAACATCTTTAGTTTTTCTTGCTTCAACATCTTTAATAACTTTTAAATAAGTATCATTACTATAATTACTATCTACGATACTCTTAGCTTCATCAAAAGTTACATAGGGACCTATATCTTTTTGAAAAGAATTATAAACATCAAACACTCTTTGTGTTTTAGGAGATAATTCATATGAAGGCATCATAAAACCTTCTTCCATTAATAAATCTTCTGGATTAGTTACCTGATTATCTTGACTTATATTTGAATCTTTAGTTAGTTGATCATCAAGAGCTGAAGTCTTTGCGCTTTCATTTACGATTGTAGCTTCTTCTAGATTTTGATCTGGAGCTATGACTGTCTCATTAGTAGTTTTTAAAATTTCACTACTCATGATTATTTTCCTTGTGATTTACCGATATTTGGATATTTTTGTTTCCAGTTATCCGGAGTTGTTTGAACATTAGTTCCAGTAACTGTTATAGTTGTATTTCCTCCATATTTAAGACCTGATTGCATTTTCATATAATTATCTACTCCTCCCATATCTATTGATGCTTTTGCTTCTGCTAAAGCATAAGGAGAATATCCAGTTTGACCATCTGCATATTTTTTATAGTCTTCACTAAATCCTAATTTTTTAGCTTCTTCTTTAATTTTATCTTCGCCGTACTCACCGTATAAATTATCTCTAATCATTTGAGCACCTCTTGTATTAAATTCTTCATCAAAGTTTCTTTTACTTCCTCTTTTATATCCACGTTCTCCTTTAAATACATCTCCATATTCTAATTTTTTTGCATTTAAATAATTATAAGCATCGCCTGATCTTAGTGTTGCTAAAAAGACTTGAGGAGTATTTGCAGTTTGCGTAACTGTTTGTCTTACTAATTCAACGTCTTTATCAGAAACTGGAACTAATTTAGTATTTGAAATTTTATCTAATACAACATCTGTATTTAATTTTTTAAATTTACCAATGAACGCAGCATCACCTTCTATCTTTTGAAAAAATTCATTTCCTTGTTTTAATTCAACTGGTAATAAATCGTTAATTGCCTGTAATGCTGTAGGAATTTTTTCTCTAATTACACCAACTGGTAATTCAAAATTACCTTCTTTAATTCTTTGTGCTACTAATCTTTTCATTCCTCCATATAAAGGAGCAGTTGTTGTTGCAGATTGTATTCCTTCTAATTTTTTATCTAATGATTTTGTTAAAGCGATTTCACCAGCACCTGGTTCATCCATCTTAAATTGAAACTCCATAAGCTTTAATCTATTAGCAATATCTTGTGATCTTCCTTTTGCTGCTACATTTGCCTCAGCAAGTTGTTCACCTTTAACTGTTTTTACACCTTTTTTCAATGATCCAGCAATTATTCCAAAAGGAGATTGAGCTTGTGTAATAGGTGCTATTCTAGATGATTTATCAACTGCATCTAAACCAGCATAAAATAAAGCTCTCTTTCCCGGGTCATCCATGATAGTTTCAATTCTTGATTCAATCTTTCCAGCTAAATTAGAGAATGCTTTTCCTGCGCTTTTAATTAATCCAATATTTTTAGTACCAGTTTCTTCCATAAATTTTTTTCTTTCTTCTTCAGGAAGTGCTCTAAATTTCTGTTTAGGAGTTTCTTGATCTTCTTTTTCTAATCCAATATTTTCTAAAACTTTAGCTTGAGTTGAAGAATCAAGTTTGCTAAATTGATCAGCTAAAGCTTTACCTGTCATTTCAACATCTACTTTAGTGTTGTTAGTATCGACTGTAGCGTTTCCTAGATTTTCACTTGACATTAATTAAGCTCCTTAAATTCTACATCAACTTTATTATAATCTACCGCTAGATAGCCAGTATTTGTTTCAATAGAAGCATAAGGACCCTCATGAGC
>JAYPDR010000108.1:0-3857 GCA_038125345.1 Marinoscillum sp.
GTGGTGTGTATTCTTTATGGCATCTTATTCTGCTATTGCAAATGATAGCATACAAACAATTGGGACATTCATTGCTTCAAATTCTGATAGAAAATGGTATTATTTATGGATTTATATGGGTGGGATTTTTTTAATTACAGTCACTTACAGCTGGCTAAATTATGGAGGTGATATAAGTTATGGTAGGTTGGCATCAAAGGGTCTTAATGATGCTCCTGAAAGCTTTAAATTTCTACAAGTATTTGCGCCTATAGCATTATTAATGATGACAAGGCTGAAAATGCCTGTTTCAACTTCAATTCTATTACTCAGCGCATTTGCAACTAAAGCAAGCTCTATTACCAGTATTTTATCTAAAAGCTTATATGGGTATATGATCGCATTTGTAATTGCTATAATTGTTTGGTCTTTAACAACAAAATTATTTGAAAAATATAAAAACTCTAAACCATCTAAAATTTGGCTGCCATTACAATGGGTGTCCAGTGGAGCACTATGGTCAACTTGGATAATGCAAGATATGGCAAATGTAGCTGTAGTTCTTCCAAGGTCACTTTCATTAAATGAATTTATTATTGTTTCATCATTTATATTTTTTGGGCTTGGATTATTATTTTATTTAAAAGGTGATAAAATTCAACAAATTGTTTTAGAAAAATCTAATATAGTTGATGTTAGAGCTGCAACAGTTGTTGATTTTATTTATGCATGTCTTTTGTATTACTTGAAAGTTATAAGCACAATCCCAATTAGTACTACATGGGTTTTCATTGGATTACTTGGGGGCAGGGAATTAGCAATTAATTTCTTTAAGAATGATGGAAATGTCAAAAAAGCAATGAAGATGTTAGGTAAAGACACTTTATTTGCAGCTATTGGATTGATTATATCCTTAATTTTAGCTTTAGCTATTAATGATAATATGAGAAATCAGTTATTTAATTAAATTTAATTTTTTCAGGAATTATTATTGCATTAGGAAAGTTTTTCTTAAATCTCAAAAATTCTTTGTTTGCATCAAACCTATCTATGAATCTACCTACCTTGACTCTGTAGTTTGGTTGAGTGAAAACTGTATTTTTATAAATTAAACTGTCAATTTCTTTAATTTTTTTTACAACACTATCAGCATCACTTCTATCATCACCAAGATAAAGCTGTATTGAGAACCCATCAATATAAAGATTTTTTTTACTGTTAGATATAATTATGCTTAAAACACTATCTAATTCTTCGCTTATATTATTATTAATATTAATTGTGTCTGGAATTATTAAAGATTCAATATTTTCATTTTTTGAATTGATTCTAACAAATGATAAGTCTTCATAATATCTTCTCTCTTCATTATTTGAGATAGTTTTTTTTTGTAAACTACAGGCATAAAAAATTGATACAATTGATAATAAAATTAATTTTCTATAATCACACATTTTTCTGTAATAATATCATTTTCAACTTTTTTAAACTTTACATCTTTTTTAATTGTGCCGTCGAAGTACTGAACAGAAACTCTTGAGTTTCGTCCATAAGTTTTGTCAGATTTTAGAGGTTGAGTTTTTTCTACATTAGATGTTCTGTTTCCAGTTAATAAAGACCTCGACTCTTCTTTATTTGTTTTATAATTGTTTTCAGTTTTTTGTAAATTTTTATTTTCTTGAATTTGATCCGATTTTTGAACGGGTATTAAACATTTAGTAAGAAAAGCGATTGTGTCTTGATTTACTTTTGCTATGAATTTTTTAAATAATTCAAAGCCTTCAAACTTATAGATGACTAAAGGATCTTTTTGCTCATATACTGCACTTTGTACAGATTGTTTTAAATCATCCATTTCTCTTAGGTGTTCTTTCCAGTTAAAATCAATCATGCCCAATGAAACAATTTTTTGCATTTCTTCTATAATTATTTTTCCATCTCCATCTATTGCTTCATCTAAATTTATAGATACACCTATATGCTTATTCCCATCAGTAAAAGGAATAAGTACATTTTTTACAACTGCACCTTTTTCTTTTTTAATTTTTTTTAGGATTGGAATTGCTGAAGATTTAATACTTTGATTTTTAAGTTCATAGTTTTTAATAACACTTTCATATAATTTTTCAGTTATACTATCAGTGTCTAATTTGAAAAATTCTTCATTATTAATTTCATTAAAATCTAAGCCTAAAATTGTTAAAACATTAAGTCTAAAGTCATTATAATTTTCAGAATCTTTAGTAGTTAAAACAATATCCTCACATGTATCAAATAACATGTTTAAAATGTCAACATCTAATCTCTCACCATTTATAGCATTTCTTCTTTTTTTATAAATAACTTCTCTTTGAGAATTCATTACATTATCGTATTCAAGAAGTCTTTTTCTTATTGCAAAATTATTTTCCTCTACTTTTTTTTGAGCTCTTTCGATTGATTTTGTAATCATACTATGCTGTATAACTTCATCCTCATCCATATTCATTCTATCCATTACTTTTATCATCCTATCAGAGCCAAATAATCTCATTAAATTATCTTCAAGAGATACAAAAAACTGAGAGGATCCAACATCGCCTTGTCTTCCAGACCGTCCCCTTAACTGTCTGTCTACTCTTCTAGACTCGTGTCTTTCAGTTCCTATTATAGCTAATCCCCCGCTATTTTTTGATTCTTCAGAAAGCTTTATGTCTGTTCCTCTTCCTGCCATATTTGTGGCAATTGTTACTGTTCCAGGCTTTCCTGCTTCTGCAACTATATCTGCTTCTTTTGCGTGTTGTTTTGCATTTAAGACTTGATGTTTAATTTTTTTAATATTTAACATTCTACTTAATAGTTCAGAGATCTCAACTGATGTAGTTCCAACAAGAATCGGTCTTCCATTATTTTTAAGTTCTTCAATCTCATCTATGACTGCATTGAATTTTCCTTTTAATGTTTTATAAACTTTATCCTCCATATCTTTTCTAGATATTTCTTTATTTGTTGGTATGACAACACAATCAAGCTTATATATTTCCCAAAATTCCCCAGCTTCAGTTTCAGCAGTTCCTGTCATGCCAGAAAGCTTTTTATACATTCTAAAATAATTTTGAAGTGTTATTGTTGCATATGTCTGAGAGGCATCTTCAATTTTAACATTTTCTTTTGCCTCAATAGCTTGATGAAGACCATCAGAATATCTTCTCCCTTCCATTATCCTTCCAGTTTGCTCATCCACAATTTTAACTTTTGAGTCCATTACTACATATTCTTGATCTTTTTCAAAAAGAGAATATGCTTTTAAGAGTTGATTTACAGTATGAATTCTTTTTGTTTTAATACTGTAATCTTGAATCACTTTCTCTTTTTCTTGAGAAATTTCTTCAATTGATTTTCCTGACTTTTCTATTTTATCTATATCTACTCCAATATCAGGCACTATAAAAAAATTATTATCATCTCCAGAGCTAGTTATTGTATCAATCCCTTTTTCTGTTAACTGAATGCTATTACTTTTTTCCTCAATTGTGAAATATAGAGGCTTATCTGCTTCAGGCATAAATTTAGAATTATCTTGCAAATAATAGTTTTCAGTTTTTTGCATTATAGCTTTAGTCCCAATTTCACTTAAATATTTAATAAGAGGTTTATATTTTGGTAGACCTCTATATGCTCTAAATAAAGAAAGTCCTCCTTCATCATTCTTTCCATCAGATATTAATTTTTTTGCTTCTGCTAAATATTGGGTAACTAATTTTTTTTGAAGTTCAAATAACTTTTGAATTCTTGGTTTTAGATCAAAAAATTCATGATCATCACCTTTAGGGACTGGGCCTGATATTATTAATGGAGTCCTTGCCTCATCAATTAGGACAGAGTCAACTTCATCCACC
>JAYPDR010000108.1:3867-4515 GCA_038125345.1 Marinoscillum sp.
GCGTAATAATGTTCTCTCTGAACTAATTCATTTTTTTCTCTTACCATATTATCTCTCAGATAATCGAATCCAAATTCATTATTTGTTCCATAGGTAATGTCTGAATTATAAGCATTTATTCTTTCTTTTGAATTAGATTCATGTTTATCAATACAATCTACTTTTAGTCCATGAAATTCAAATATAGGAGCATTCCACTCTGCATCTCTTTTAGCTAAATAGTCATTTACAGTAACTATATGTACACCCCTTCCAGGAAGAGCATTTAAATAAGCAGGTAATGTAGCAACTAATGTTTTTCCCTCACCAGTAGCCATTTCAGATATTTTTCCTTGATGTAATACAATCCCTCCAATAAGCTGAACATCATAATGAATCATATTCCATTCAATTTCAATTCCAGCAGCATTCCATTTGTTTGTCCAAATAGCTTTATTGCCATTAATTTTTACATTTTCTTTTATTTTGGATAGTTCTTTGTCAAACTCTAATGCTGTTACCTCAAGTTTCTTATTCTCTGATAATCTTCTAGCAGTCTCTTTAATAACAGCAAAAGCTTGCGGTAATATTTCGTTTAAAGTATCTTCTATTATTTTAAATTGAGAGTGTTTAATAGAATCGATTTCATTTAATAAATTTTCTTTGTCA
>JAYPDR010000109.1:0-4477 GCA_038125345.1 Marinoscillum sp.
TTCTAGATTTTTTGCAATAAGTTTTATATGACCAGGATCCTTGTACCCAGGATACATATGCTTAGCATAATCTAATAATTGTTTTCTCGCTTTATACGTTCTTAAAATTTTATTGAGATGTTCTATTACTTCCGCAGCCCGAGGATCACGTGTCTTTTGATATACTTCTATCGCCGACTTTAGTTTCGTTTTGATCTGGTTTAATTGCATCTTTTTTTCCTGCGCCTATCGCACCTTTTTTTCTATAAGCATCAAATAAGTCTGCTAGTTTAACTAAAGGCTCGACCTCTTTTTTAACAATTCTTTTCCAATGTAAACTAGGTTGATTGATCTTTTCTAAATACCAAGCTAACTTACTTGCGTCTGCACAACGTTTGTTCCACATGTCTATGTGGTGCAGGTCTCCTATCTTATCAGGACTTCCCTCTTTGTACACTCGTTCTTGAAAGACACTATCGTTGTTATTGCCTGTAATGTCCGCACGATCATGGATCACGTTCACGTCTATCGTCTCCATAATATCTAACATGTAGGCTATCTCCGAGACCCACGCATCATTTTGGCCATGTAAACTGATATGATCTAATAATCTAAACCAATCCCAAGGAAAGATAGGAAAGATACTATAAGGGTGACCAGTCTGTTCTTTAACACGTAGTACTTTAAATGTACCAGTATGTTTCTCGATTATATCGTCCCAATGTTTAGTTTGCATGATAGCATCATCATTAAAGAACATGATCCACGTTCCTTGAGCATATGCGCATAAAGAATTATTATACATATGTAAATTTTCATAGCCCATACGTTTAAACTTTAACACACTTTGATTTTTATAATTTTTTTGCTTTAAAAATTCTAACGTCTCTACATCGTCATCATCAACACCAAATAGTGGTTGAATTCTATCTGGGTTCTTAGCGTTATCGAGTAAGGACCCTACCGCTTTTTCTAATTGTTTAATTCTTTTACGTGTAGGAAGTAATATTGAAATAGTCATAAACACACCATAAGGTGTTTAATTAAAAATTAAAACCTAAATGTTTATTCTCCATTAAAGGCGTCTTCGTCTAGAGAGTAGAACATTTTATCTGTGTTATCTGTTCTTATACCTTTATTCTCTACGTTCCATTCTGTAGTTTGGACAGTATAGTCAGGGAAGTCATTTTTATGAGTGAAAGAACCGATAGTCCACAGAATACGATTATTAGGCTGAGCAGCGTAATTGCCGTTGTCAAGAGAGAGAATGTGAGCACACTTATGTTCCTGAGGTATCTCACTATGTTCAACATCCAGAATATTACTTTCTGGGTGAGCCCAATCAATCGTGAATAAATAATTTCCATAATAAAATTTTTTATCTCGTCCTAGATACTTTCCTTTTTCGCCTACGAGCCAATCAAAAGAATGTACAGAAGGATAATAGCTAAAACTATTCCACAGTTCCAAATCTTGGACCACAGGTTCTGGGACATCATTCCTTTTAAATCCTCGCTGAAAAAATGCTGATATAGGTAGTCGCCAAAAGATTGCGCCATTTTCCAACATTGTGTGAAACAATATAGCACGGCCTGGGATGCTCGCCATACCAAAGATAACACAGTCTTCAGACTCTCCGTTATGCTGTTTAAGGTCATATAAATATTCCCTCCTTATTTGTGCATATATAGGTGGAATGTTAGCATTAAGATAAGACATTGTAAAGACTTATATTAAACAAAAATTTTTTTCTACAAAATTTATATAGATACCACTCATCCGTGACTCTTACTATGGCTTTTATCTTACTAGCCGCAATTTCTTTTTTAAACTTTATACGTTTTTTTTAATTAAACTTAATACGTTTTTTAAAAGACTTTAATTTTTAGAATAGATAAAAAAAAAGAGACGAGAATTTTTTAAAACTCTCGTCTCTAATTTTATTAAACGACTATTTTAACTCGTTTATTTTTTTCTCGAAGTAATTAATATTTTCTAAAATATCTTTATTAGAAATATTATTTTCTTTTACATATTTTTTATTAGAATTAATTAAATCTAAATAAAGATTTTTTTTATCTTTATCTAAATAACTATTAATATCTAATAATAAGTTAACTTTTTTAAATCGATTATTTTTAGTAGTATCGTATTCGATATCTATTTTTCTATAATCGTTATTAAAAGCGTTCTCTAAATTAGTAGAAAATTTAGCTTTCTCGTAAATATTAAAAGATTTACTATTTTCTCTTTTATTATTAACTAATCTAAAAAGAATTTTAGATTTACTAAACTCTCTTAAACTAAGAGATACTTTATTTTCTAAAGTAACTTTTTTTATCGTATCGTTTTTTTTAGTATTCGTATCGTTTATTTATCTCTCTTTCTACTTTCTATTAATTTAATTAATTAAAATTAAATCTATTAAGATAAGTATTAAAAATATATAAAAATAAAAAATAAAAGTAAAGAATTAATTTCTGAAAGTTCTCGTTTCGTTCTCTTTTTTTTCGTTCTACTTTCGTTCTCGTTTCGTTCTAAATAGAATAAATTAAGAGAATAAGTAAAATAGATAATAAAAAAAATATATAGTCTTTTAAATAAAATAGCATCTGCAAATTTCTTTAATTAGTTAATAATTATTATTTATATTTATTAATCGTCAACTAGATACGTTAAAATTTAATTTATATTATTTTATCTACTATGCAGGATAAATTAAAAAAGCTCTATAAAAAAAGGAAAATGAACTGAAATTTTTTTTATTATATCCTGATCCCTAGTGATCCCTATTGTGCACCGCGGATCAATGTCAATGACAATCACGTCAATGTCAATGGCCCTAGCGTCAAGGCCTGCGGCTGTATGTTGCTGCGTCAAGGCGGGAGGCGGCAGGTTGTTGCTTAATTTATCTCGTGCTCTTGTTTGATTTGGTCTAGATACTTGGACAGGTCATCATCGGACATAGCGTCAAGGGTTGAGTGTTGTACTTCTTTTTTCTCAATCAAAAACCCTAGCAACTGAGACTTCAACCTTATCGCATTAACTGCTGCTGTATATTGTTTCTTTTCTCTAGCCTCAAGGTACAAAGTGTCAAGCTTTTCAACTTCTTTTGACACAGACTCACTGGTCAAGCGCCTAGTATCAGCACGCAATCTATCAATATACTGGATGATTTTATCTTTCTTTAAGTTGCGGGCAGCTTGTACGTGAGCTGATGTTTCAGAATATCCTGCGTCAATAGCCGCTTGTTTCTTACCTTTTCCTTGAGCTATACCCTCACAGAACTTCTTTTCCATTGAGGATAAAGTAGCTTCTATTTGTTGATTGATTTGGTCTATAGTTATCGCCATATTTATCCAATATAGCGATTAATTATCTGATGTAAATACTATAAGTGTTTAATGATATCGTTATCGTCGTGATAGTGGTCGTGAAATTGTTTCCCGCTATTGAGAGTAATATGATAATAACTTCCTAATTTACTATCGTGCTCGATATCGAAAGTACCAACCTTTTTATCGTTATAAAATACGTCACCACTATCGCAATCATCTTCGTATCTTTCTATTGTATCACCATTTTTATTTTTATATTGAAGCATCGTTTTCTCCTATTTAATATTAATTTCTACTTCTTTGATAATAGCTGTCTCACCATAATTACTTTTAATAAAATCACAGTGTTCTAAGGCGTCCTCTTTATTTAAAAAGATAGAAATTGCTCGATACTGAGATTTATCTGTATCAAAGTCTAAATCGAAACGAGCTGGAAAGGCCATGTACGATACTGGATCGTTTTCGATTTTCTTTTTTGGTTGAAAGTCTATATTATTTACGATGTAACCTTTAATCGTTTTTTTAGATATATCCATATTTACTCCTCGTTTATTAGTTAGTTAATAATTAAGAATAGAAAAATTAAATCCTAATTAAACATTTTTATTAAGTAATTGTTGTTCTTCTTCTAATTGATTGTAGACTTCTTCCTCGATAGTTAAACTCACTTTTAATACTTTCCCATAATCGCCTTCCTCAGCTCCAGTAAAGAAAGTAGAATCCCATTCAGCTTGTTTTTTATCTAAATATATAGGAAACCTTTTAAGTTTATCTCTATTTTGAGTTGCTTCAGTTAAATCTTTTAAATTTCTAAAATCCTCGGGTGGTAAAAATAGATGTTCCCTAAGTTTATCTAATGTATCAATTTTAATATTTTCGTAATTATAAAATTGTACTGGTATGTAAGCAGTTATCTTCATCGTTTTACTCCTCAAGTTGTTTATAAGCGTGATATAAAACCATATGATTTGGATCTATTTTAGTTTTATAAGTGAATGTATAAGAATAATATCCATCGTAAATTTCTTGGATTGTTATATCTTTTTCTTTATGATAAAATAAATCGAAATAAGATCCGTTGTCTTTGTTTTCGTATCTTCCGATTTTATCTTCGTCAGTATATTTAATAGAATCATCGATAGTTTCACCAAGGAAATTAT
>JAYPDR010000110.1:0-4349 GCA_038125345.1 Marinoscillum sp.
TTAATTTGAGATCAAGATCATAAACTTTGTCTTCTGTTTTTTGATATTCATTTTAAATTCATCTTGAGAAATAAAATAATAATTTATTCCATCAGACTCATTTTTTCTTTTTTCTCGAGTTGTTGATGAAATTGAGAAAGAGAGAGAGGGAATATTTGCAATTAGGAACTCTGCGAGAGTTGATTTACCCGATCCTGAAGGTGCTGAAAGAATAATAAATTTTGACATTTGTAAAATTAGTTCATTTAAATTAATTCAGAAATTATAAATATGATATAGACCCAAAATCACATCTTTTAATTTTTTTATTTATTAAAATATTCAGTGTCCCATCTGAGTTTACATCTTTAATTTTTCCAGTCATCTTTTGATTATTTATTAAAAAATCTAAAGATTCGTTAAGTCCAAATAATTCTCTCTTATACCTATTTAATAAGAAATTCATATCCAAATGAAGGTTATTATATTCAATATTAAAATTATATTTAATTAAGTTCAATACTTCCTGAATCTCTATTTCAGAATTTAACTCTTTTGTTAAAGAAGTAGCATTCAATATATTAAATGAGGTTTGATTGACGTTGAGACCTATTCCAATAATAGAATGAGAGATTTTCTTCATAAAAATTTGATTTTCAATTAAAATCCCTGCAACCTTTTTTCCAGATATATATATATCATTTGGCCACTTAATTTTTAATTTTTTTAAATTAAAAGTTTTAAGAGATTTAACTAGAGATATTGATGTAATTATATGAAGCTTAAACTGCTCACTTAATAGAATTTTTGGTTTTATAACAAATGAAAATAATAGATTTTTTGCTTGTTCAGAGACCCAGGTATTTTTTCTCTGACCCCTCCCTTTTTTCTGATAATCAGTTACTAGTAGAGAGCCTTCACTCAATATTTTTTTTTTTACTAAATAAGCTAAAAGATCGTTAGTTGAACGACATTCTGACACATAAACATTAGTTTTGTCTTCAAATAAATTATTGGCAATCTTTTTGCTCATTACTTTATAAATTTTTAGCAATATATATTGAAAATAAATCAAAAAATAAATTCAGAAATACTTAGCAAGTGCATTGCTGAGTGTATGGATGATAAAAAAGCTGAAAACATTAAAATAATTAACCTAAAAAAAATTAAGAACTCTGTGACAGATTATTTCGTTTTAGCTACGGGCACTTCAAATATACATATTGATTCAATCTCTGATGGAATTCAAGAAAATCTATATAAAAAGTTTAGACAAAGACCATGGAAAAAAGAGGGAATTGAAAATAGAGAATGGATAATACTTGATTTTGTTAATGTTGTTGCTCACATATTTAATGACACATTAAGAAACCATTATAATTTAGAAAAGCTTTGGGGAGATGGAATAATTAAAAATTTTAATATAAAAAAATGAAAAAAAATTCTAGCAAGAAACTTATAAATAACAATAATTTTAATAATCAAATTTGGATTGTTTTTCTTATTTCTATTTTTATATATCTCTCATTTGGTTTTTTTTCAAGTAAACCAATTACAATTGACTACAATAGATTTCAGAAAATGGTTAAGAGCCATGATGTCTCTAAAATTATTGTAATTAAGAATCAAGAAATAATTGAAATAACTCTTAAAGAAGAAGCACTATTAAATTCTTCTTATAAGGATGAATTAGAATCTTCTAACCTCGTTAGTAATGTTTACGGACCTCATTACCGTCTTGAAGTATCATCAATAGAATCATTTGAAAGTAGATATGATGATTTGATTGAGTCACTAGGTAAGGGAAATGCTAATGAAATAGAGTATCTAACTGAAAGCAGAACAGATATTTACTCATTCCTCCAGACTTGGGGATTTACAATTTTAATTCTTTTGGCTTTCTGGTTTTTAATGAGAAGAATGTCAACAGGTGGTGGACCTGGAGGTCAAATTTTTAATATAGGAAAATCAAAAGCTTCATTATTTGATAAAGAAAGTAAAGTTAAATTGACATTTAAAGATGTTGCTGGTTTAGAAGAAGCTAAAGAAGAAGTTAAAGAAATAGTTGATTTTTTAAAGAACCCTCTAAAATTCACAAAATTAGGTGGAAAAATACCTAAAGGAGCACTTCTTGTTGGTTCTCCTGGTACTGGTAAAACTTTACTAGCTAAGGCTGTTGCAGGTGAGGCTAATGTCCCTTTTTTCTCATTATCTGGTTCAGACTTTGTAGAAATGTTTGTTGGTGTTGGTGCGGCCAGAGTAAGAGACTTATTTAAACAAGCAAAAGAAAAAGCACCTTGTATAGTATTCATTGATGAAATTGATGCTATTGGAAGAAGTAGAGGTAGAGGTCAAATGCCTGGATCTAATGATGAAAGAGAAAACACACTCAATTCATTGCTTGTTGAAATGGATGGATTTTCTACTGACTCAGGAGTAATTATTTTAGCTGCAACTAATAGACCAGATGTCCTTGATTCAGCATTACTACGACCAGGAAGATTTGACAGACAGATATCAATTGATAAGCCTGATCTCAAAGGAAGAGAAGAAATTTTTAAAGTTCATGTTAGACCTTTAAAGCTTAGTAAAACTGTAGAAATTAGCAACTTGGCAGCTCAAACTCCAGGATTCGCTGGTGCTGAGATAGCTAATGTCTGTAATGAGGCTGCTTTAATTGCTGCAAGAAAAAATAAAGAATCAATAGAAATCTCAGACTTTCAAGATGCAATTGATAGAGTTATTGGTGGGTTAGAGAAAAAAAATAAAATTATATCTCCCAATGAGAAGAAAATAGTTGCTTATCACGAGGCGGGCCATGCGGTTGCTGGCTGGTTCTTAGAGCATGCAGATCCACTTGTGAAAGTAAGTATTGTCCCAAGGGGTATAGCTGCTCTCGGATATGCACAATATCTTCCTAAAGAACAATATTTATACCAAACTGATCAACTCCTAGATGAGATGTGTATGGCCTTAGGTGGTAGGGCTGCAGAAGATATTGTATTTGGAAAAATTTCTACAGGTGCTTTAAGTGATTTAGAGAGAATAACAAAAATGGCTTATAGTATTGTTTCAGTTTATGGTATGAATAAAAATATTGGAAATATTTCTTTTTATGACTCAAAACAATCTGATTATAATTTCACTAAACCTTACTCTGATTCAACTGCTGAAAAAATTGATTCAGAGGTTAAAAGGATTGTTGATAGTGCTTATGAAAGGACTAAAAAATTATTAATTTCTAAAAGAGAACAACTTGAAAAAATAGCTAATAAGCTTTTAGAAAAAGAAATTTTATTCAAAAATGATCTTGAAAAATTAATAGGGAAAAGACCATTTGATACAGAAGTAAAAGCTGAAGAAAAGAATGATAATGAAATAAATAACTCTGATAATGAAAAATCTTCAACTGAAGAAAAATAAAAAGGCATATTTCGCAGGAGATTTTCATTTAGGCAAACCAGATACGTTATCATCTAATAAAAGAGAGAAAAAAATAATTAATTGGCTTCATTCAATTGAAAAAGATGCTCAAGAAGTATTTCTTATGGGTGATCTTTTTGATTTTTGGTTTGAATATAAATATGTTATACCTAAAGAAAATTTAAAATTTTTACTAACTATCTCAATGATGATTGAGAAAGGTATAAATTTTCATTATTTCGTAGGAAATCATGACTTATGGGTAATAAATTACTTCAAGAACCTGGGTATTTCTGTTTATGATAACCCAGCCACATTTTCTCTTAATGAGAAAAAAATATTAGTTGGTCATGGAGATGGCTTAGGGAAAGGTGATATAGGCTTTAAATTCATTAAAAAAATTTTCAAAAATAAATTTTGCCAGTTCTTATTTAGGTGGGCACATCCAGACTTAGGAATACCTCTTGGTAGATTTTTATCAGGGACAAAAAATAAAATGAATATTGGAGAAAGAGCAAAAAATAATGACAAAAGAATACAAGATTATTGCATTCAGGTAAATAATAAAATATTTCATGATGCTTATATCTTTGGTCATAGTCATTATGTTAATGAAAAAAAAATTTCTGATAAATCAACCTATTTTAATTGTGGTGAATGGATCAATAAGTCTTTTTATCTGAAGTCAGATGGGAAATATTTTACTTTAAAAGAATTTATTTGATTAGTATCTTCCTCTGTTTTAAAAGCAGATTATTTTCTACCTTATTTAACTGAAATTGTGCCTTTTTTTTAAGCATATCATTAATTGAATTAAAGGTATCTACTTCTCCTAAGCTGAATGATTTAATCAATTTATGAGATTCATTCTCTAAAGAATAACCAAGATTAATCAATAATTCATGATTAATTGATTCAAAAATTAAAATTTCATTTTCAGATAACTG
>JAYPDR010000111.1:0-4230 GCA_038125345.1 Marinoscillum sp.
TGAAACAAGATACTTAGAAATAGACCTTAGCAACCACAAAATTGATGGCAATATTTCGGAGTCTCAAAATCATCAGATAAATAGAGATATTTACGAAAAATTAAGCAGCCAATTAGGTTTAGAGGTAACGAACCTAGTTCAAAAGAAAGTAGATGGCCGGTATAAGATAGCTATGTCCTTATATCCAGAAGATTTGGGAACAATTGAAATGGATGTAGAGTACTCAGCTAAGCAAGGAATACATATAAACTTGGTTGGAGAAAATGGCAGGGTATCGCAAATCTTTCAGGAAAATCTACATTTACTGAAGCAAAGCTTTCAAAATAACTCAGGATTAGAATTAGATATAACCTTAGGCCACCGGAGTGACGAGTCTGCAACCGAGAATGGTCAAAAATCGAAAGATAATGCTGAAGAACTATCAGATACTCGAGAACCAGATATGCTAGTTGAAGAAAAGAGTCGTATTATTACGGCAAATTCAAATTTGATAGATAAATTAGTATAGTCAATTGTGATTATTGGAATTTAGGTAGATATTATGGCTGAAGAAAATGAAAATACCGGTGAAGGCATATCCCGTAGAAATATCATCTTATTTAGTATCGCTGGGTTGCTAGCCGTATTATTAATCGTTGGAATTATTCTCAGCGTTTTGTTTTTCACAGGTGTCTTAAGCACCAATGATGATCTCGAAACCAGATTGGCTGAGTTGGAAAATGGAGGGCAGTCTTCTTCGGAATCTGATGAAGATGGCGAGGAAAGCGATGGACCAAGACTACTTGAATTACCAGATTCAAATAGATTAGATACTTTGTACTACACATTTGCACAACCTTTTGTTGTGAATGTATTAAATTCCAGAAAAGTTATGCAATTAAATTTAACCATAAGCACACATTATGATCAGCAGGTAATAGATAACATTACTAAACATGAGCTAGCTGTAAGGTCCGCTGCTTTAGAGTATTTATCGTTTATTACTGAAGAGCAAATTGCTGAAACCGGATTCAGACAAAAAGTTGGAGAGGAGCTCGCTGTTGTATTGAATGCAGAGCTAGAAAATGTTGAAGGATTTGGCGGCATAGAAAGGGTACTTTTTACTGAATTTTTGATGCAGTAGATATAATGGCGAATAACGATAAAGATACGGCAATAACTGAAGACGAAATGGAGGCCTTGTCGTCCATTTTTGATGATGATGCACGTATGATAATTAATCCATCAGGCAAATCAGCAGCTATCTCACATGATATAGCAAAAGAAGATAGTTCATTAGGATTCAATCAGTCAGCAGTAGATCTTGTTAATGAAAGATTTGCAAGACAGTTACGAATGGGTCTAATTGAAGTACTTAGGACTACCCCAAGGATTACAACAGATAAAATTAAAATACTTACGTTTCGAGAGTGTACAGCAAATTTGAAAGCTCCCCTGGCTATTAGTACTATAAGAATGGATCCGCTTCGGGGAATGAGTCTGATTATTATCGACCCTAAAATTATATTTTCTGCACTTGATAGCTTTTTTGGAGGGTTTGGGAAAGGTATTGATAATTTAGCCGCCACAAGAATATTTACTCCAACAGAAGATACTATCATTGGTCTTTTGATGAACATTATTCTCGCATCATTGAAAGAAGCGTGGTCACCAATTATCCATTTAGAATTTCATAAGGTCGGGCAAGAAGTAAATCCAGCGTTCGCACAAATTGCTGACGATGAAGAGTTAATGTTATTGAGTAATTTTGAGTTTAAATTAGCAGACAATGAAACAGGTAGAATTCAGTTTATTCAACCATTTTCCTTATTGAAACCAATAAGAGATTTGCTTCGTAGTAGAACTCAAACTAATGATGAAGATGAGCAGTCTACAAGATGGACAAATAGTCTTCATGAGGCGATTGAAGATGTAAGCCTAAAATTATCAGTGCAAATTGGCGAACTAGATATGCTATTTGGTAATCTTCTAAATTTAAAAAAAGACCAAATTTTAAATTTTAATTATTTTGATAATGCTAAAATATATATCGGGGATACCCCATGCTTTACGGGCAAAGTAGGCCAACTCGATGAAAATATTGCGGTCAAAGTGAAAAATAATATTGTCGAATAATGGAAAATCAAGATGGCTAATGAAAAAGACGACGTCTTACTTAATAAAAATAAAGAAGATAGCGATTTGACTGAAGACAATGCTCCTTTCCAGGGATTGAGCTTAGATAATGAATTATTACAAAATATACCTGTAACTATATCCGTAGAGGTAGGTAGAACATCCTTGCCTATTAAGGCGCTAATGAGACTAACGCAGGGGTCGGTAGTTGAATTAGATAGACTCGCCGGGGAGGCTTTAGACTTATTCGTTAATGATACATTAGTCGCGCAGGGTGAAATCGTCTTAGTAAATGAAAAATATGGTATTAGATTGACTCAAATTGTCCCAAAAAGTGCTAGACTTGAGTCGATACGCTAAAATAAGAAATATTGACTAATCATTAATGGATATAACTAGTATTGCGAGAGTGCTCAGTGCACTTTTCTTTGTAATTACTGGCTTAATTCTATTTCTATATTTTTTAAAGAAAAAAAACCCATTTTTACAAAATAGGAATGGATTAATTAATATACTCGATAGTGTGAATCTTGATAACCAAAGAAAGATGTATTTCGTAGAGGTTTCCGGCAAAAAGATTCTTTTAGTTTTTTCCGGGAATAGTGTCAAAAGCATAGAGATCACTTAAAAAATTTCATGTTTGAAAAATCTATAAACTTCTTCGCTCATATAACTAAAATAAAACAACTTTCAAATATTTCTCTTTTCTTTTCTTCTATACTCTTTTCCTCAGTAATTTCCGCGCAGCAAGGGTTTCCTGTACTTAATGTGACCCAAGATGCCGCTGGTGCTGAATATAGTTTAACTTTACAAGTGCTAGTCCTTATGACTGCACTGACCCTACTTCCATCCCTAGTTATAATGATGACGTCCTTTGTTAGGATAATTATTGTACTTTCTTTACTAAGGCAAGCCATAGGCACAGCGCAAACCCCACCTAATATTGTTCTTATTGGGATCACCTTATTTTTAACATTTTTTATTATGTCCCCAATATTCAATACTATTTATGAAGATGCATTCACACCTTATATTGAAGAGGAAATTCAAGCACAAGAAGCTATAGATATAGCTATAAATCCCATAAAAGAATTTATGATTTTTCAGACTCGAGAAGATGATTTAATAATGTTCTCTGAGCTTGGAAACTATGAATACAATGGTGTTGTTGAGGATGTTCCTTTAAATATTTTAATACCATCATTCATGACTTCGGAACTTAAGACTGCCTTTACTATAGGATTTTTAATCTATATACCTTTTGTAATTATTGATTTGATTGTAGCAAGCGTCCTAATGTCGATGGGTATGATGATGCTCTCGCCTATGATGATCTCAATGCCATTTAAATTGATGTTATTTGTTCTTGCTGATGGATGGATATTAATTATGCAGTCATTAACTGCTAGCTTTGCTTTATAACAATGAATGATACAGATGTTGTAAATGTTGCCCAAGATGCATTACTTATGGCGGTATATATCGCGGGCCCGCTTCTTCTTGGCATACTGGTTGTCGGATTTATTATCGGACTTATTCAGGCTGCTACATCAATACAAGAGATGACTCTAAGCTTCATTCCAAAATTAATAATTTTGATTGTAATAATATTTTTCCTTGGTAATTGGCAAATTACTGTCTTTGTAGACCACTTCCAAACCTTATTACAAGAAATACCGCTCTATATAAGATGATAAGTTACTCACTTGATCAACTAATAGAGCTTTTCTATAAATTCCTGTTGCCATTTTGTCGGATTTCCTCCTTTTTTCTTGTTGCCCCTTTTTTTAATTTAGATGCTTTAAGTATTCGTGTTCGAATTACCATCGCTCTCTTATTTACAATAATTGCTGTGAATTTGATTAATTTTGATACAGCATCTTTATCAATTAGCAATCTATATTCTCAGATTATCATACAGCTACTTCTAGGTATTTTTTCAGGTTTATTACTAATAATTATAAATGGGGCTATTACCGTTGCTGGACAGGCAATATCAAACTCAATGGGATTAGGTATGGCTAATATGGTGGATCCATCTATAGGTAGTGTACCACTTGTATCTCAGTTTTTAATTTTATTATCTACCTTAATATTTTTAAGTATAGATGGGCA
>JAYPDR010000112.1:0-4165 GCA_038125345.1 Marinoscillum sp.
AGGAGTTTGATTCCTTATCAAAAACAATCTTTTGTAAATCTTTCTTATCCATTCCCTCCATCTTATCTTTCGGATTAAGTCCATATGGGTTATTTAATACTTTAAATATATTCTTATCATCATATGCTTCTTTTAATAAATTATTTATACTACCATAAGTTCCCCCACTAATTCCTCCTTTTATACCTGCAACTCTCATTTTTATAGATTTCGCATAATGTTTATAAGCTTTTTTTAATTCATTCTGAATAAAATACACCCCCATATCTGAAGGAATTGAGTCGAAACCACATGAATTTACAATTTTAATTTTTTTAGATTTTGCCTCTTCATGAAAGCTATCTATTAAGTTTCTGATCCAATGAGCCTCTCCAGTTATATCACAATAATTTGTGTTATTATCAACACATATTTGCACAAGTTTTGTCCCATATAATGAGTAAGGGCCTACAGTTGAGCATACTACTTTTGTGTTCTTTACAAATTTTGCTAAGCTTTCCTCATCAAAGCTATCTGCAATAAATATTGGTATATTTTCATCGGCTACATGAGATCTAACTTTTTTTAACTTCTCTAAATTCCTTCCAGCTATAGCCCATTTTATTTTTGAGGATCCATATTTATTAAATAAATATTAAGTTAATAGCTTCCCATTAAATGATGTAGCTCCCCAGATAATAATATCAAAATTTTTCAATAAAACTAAAATAAAAAAAAACGGCTAGACATAGAAAAGTCAAGCCGCATAAATGAGTTGGCGCCTTCTCTAGGACTCGAACCTAGGACCAATAGATTAACAGTCTACTGCTCTAACCAACTGAGCTAAGAAGGCATATAATTGAATGCAATATTAATTTTTCGTAGTCAAATGTGCAATAGTTATTAATAAATAAAAAAAAAATAAAATACGTCATTATGACATACTATTTTTATAATTTATTATTATAATGACATATTGTCACTATAATTATAATTTTTTCACTATGGTACAGTTTTTTCATTAGGTATAATTGATGTTAATTTTAAAATAAATAAATATGAGACAATTAATTTTACGACCATCAAATAATTATGTAAGACCATTATTGTTTGATAATTTTTTTGAAAACTTTTTTAATACAGAATATCAAAATGATTTTTCTCCAAAAGTAGATATATCGGAAACAGAAGATTCATTTAATTTTGAATTTGCTGTTCCAGGGATTGATAAAAATGACTTATCAATTGAAATAAATAAAGGATATCTTACTGTATCAGGTGAAAGAAAATTTGAAAATAAAAATGAAAATTATTATTCTATTGAAAGTGGATATGGTAAATTCTCAAGATCTTTTCAGTTACCAGAAGATATTGATGAAAACAAAATAAACGCTGAATATAATAATGGTATATTAGTTATATCTGTTAAAAAAGATAAAAAGTCAATAATTAAGAAGACTATTCAAATTAAATAATTATCTCTATAAATAAGAGCAAAAGAAGGTGGGTGATCCCACCTTTTTTTTATGTTAAACAATGTTAATTTAAAAAATAAGAAATTAATTTTTTCGTACCTATAACTACATTTGTAAAAATAATTTTTTGATCTAAATAAAATATGAAGAATTTAATTTTAGCGTTAGTTTTTTCTGTAATAGGAGGAATAACTTCAGTAACCGGTTATAAGTATTTTTCTAATGAAGGCACTTCACTAGGTCTTATAGAAAATAAAAATGTAAAGTTTGCTAATTACATCTATGACACTACAGATGTAGTAGTGCCAGAAGGATTAAATTTTATTTATACGTCTAAAAAAACTACTCCTGCAGTAGTTCATATCCGAACAACATATGAAGGAAGAAATTCCAATACTAGAAATCCATTTGAAGATATGTTTAGAGATTTTTTTGGAGAAAGATATGATTACAGAGAGAGAGAAATGCCACAGCGTAGAGGATCAGGGTCCGGGGTTATTATGACAAGAGATGGATATATTATTACAAATAATCACGTCGTTGAAAATGCTAGTGAGATAGAAGTATTATTGAATGATAATAGAACTTTTATAGCATCTGTTGAGGGAACTGACCCAACAACAGATATTGCTGTTTTAAAAATTGATGCTAATGATTTACCAACTATTGAATTTGGCAATTCTGATAATGTTGAAATTGGTGAATGGGTTTTAGCTGTAGGCTCACCTTTTGAATTTAGATCAACAGTAACAGCAGGCATAGTGAGTGCTAAAGCAAGAAATATTGGAATACTAAGAGACAGAAATAATTTACAGATAGAAGCCTTTATACAACATCAAGCACCCGTCAATCCTGGAAATTCAGGAGGTGCACTTGTTAATTTAAGGGGTAATCTTATTGGGATTAACTCAGCTATTGCCACACCAACTGGAACATTTACAGGCTACTCATTTGCTATCCCTTCAAACTTAGTAGAAAAAGTATTTCAAGATTTAGTAGAGTATGGAGTTGTTCAAAGAGCTCTCTTAGGAATAACCATTTTAGATGTCAATGCTCAACTAGCTGAAGAGAAAGACTTACCTGTTCTAACTGGCGTATTAATAGATAGAGTTAATGCGGGTGGTGCTGCAGACGACGCTGGCCTAAAATCAGGTGATGTTATTATTGAAATAAATGGAATTGAAATAAAGAACGTATCTAATCTACAGGAGCAAGTAGCTATAAATAGACCAGGAGATAAAATATTAGTCACATATATCAGAGATGGAAAGACAAAAACTTTAAATGCTACCTTAAAAAATACACTAGGGACAACAGAGGTCGTTGCGTCAAGTAATTCATTTACTATTGATGGAGCTCGATTTGCTGATGTACCAAAAGAACTTAAGGAAAAACTAGAAATAGATGGAGGAGCACAAGTAAGTGAGATAGAAAATGGAAAATGGAAAAGTTCTGGTATAACCAAAGGCTTTATAGTTACTTCAATTAATAAAAGGACCATCTCAGATGTTGAGGACTTATCAACTATCTTATCTCAACTTCCTAAAGATGATGGTGTTCTAGTAGAAGGAATTTATCCCAATGGCGTAAAAGCATATTATGGAATTGGTTGGTAGCTTTTTTATAATTAAATTTATAATATGAAAATCTTAAAAATTTTATTCATATCATTAGCGTTGAGCTCATGTGGATTTGAAGATAATCTCCCTTGTAAGGCAAGTGAGTGTGAAAACACGCCTGTCCCTTTACCAGATCCGGGGAATGAAGGATAAAAAAAATCCCTCCAATTGGGAGGGTATTTTTTTGTAAACCAAACTATTAAGATATATTCATAACGAATCAATTTCCTAATTGTTACAGAAGTTTTAATAAAAAAATGAAAAAGATAGTAATTAAAGATAATTACGGAAATGACTATGAAATTAAAGACATAGAAAAGTTCAAAAATCATCTTACTGAATTCCATACCAAAAACGGAGAAGGAGACAACTCTCTTCATGAAGAAAATGGAAGATATTTCACAATCACAAAAGATTTTTTCAATAAAATCAATACCCTTAGATAACTTAACTTTATCTTTTCTTTATTCTTGCATTTATTGAGGTTAAATATTAATTTAATCCAAATTTAAAATCAAACTAATTATGAGATCTATTCTATCTATTTTAACTGTACTTTTTTTATTTGGATGTAGTAATCAAAATACAGATGTTCAATTAAAATTAATTACAACAACTACAACATCAGAAGAAGCTAGAGCACTATTCTATCAAGCTCTAGAAGAAGATGAGCAAAATGGTCAAAATGTTGAGGAATTGCTAAAATCTGCTCTTGATAAGGACCCTAATTTTATTCTAGCAAAAGCTTTATTAAACTCTCCATTTGCTAGAGGAACAGCTAATAATATTGAAGTAGTTAGTGAAATAGTTAATAACTCACTTGACAAAGTCTCTGAAATGGAAGCTTTATTTATTATGGCTTACTATCATATTATGACTGGAGAAAGAGAGCTCTCAGCTCAAGAGTTTAATAAATTAAAAGAATTATACCCTGACTATCACCATATATGGCTATACAGCGGTGTTACTCAATCCTATATTGGAGATGTTAAAGTCGCTATTACCAGATGTAAAGAATTTTAATTGTCAAATCTTCAAAGCAGAATTAGTTTCATGAAGGATATTTTCTTATAGATTTTTTATGGAAATTTA
>JAYPDR010000113.1:0-4019 GCA_038125345.1 Marinoscillum sp.
GTATTTACTTGCTCTATGCATATCGATAAATAGCACAATGACTTATACCACAAGGTCCATATTCATCGTGTCTATCGTTTATATCTAACTCACTTATTTGTTCTAAAATATCTTCGTCCCATGCTGACACAAAAAATTTTCCGTCATCAATAAAAGTATTTGTAGGTTTTTTTTCTGTACCATAATAACCATAATAATGAGTTACCATAAACTTTTTAAAAGTACCATCTTTATTTTTAAATTGAATATACTTTACATTACTTAAATCCATTATTTTCTCCTTTTTAAATTCTCAGTCAGCTTCGATTCCTGAACTGACTGAGAACTCCCTTTCTTGATTAACCAATCATGTACTATCTGTATCCACAGCCAGTAATGAAGGTCTCCCAGTTCAAGATAATCATTTTTATCTTTTTCTCGAACTTTCTTATTTTTAATATATTCTTTTAACCTTTCTACACTAATAAACTTCATCTTTTCTTTTTTCTGTATTTTGAAAAATCAATAATATTTTTATTACATAATATATTATTGAATATGTCCATTGCATTTTTTATAAAGTCTTTAGGTTCTTGAGATACCATTACATTTACTTTTTCTTTAAATGGATTAAAAAAAGCATGTTCTTGATTTTTTTTAACATACTTTTCTAAATCAACTAAACGACCAAATGGACCGATAAGACGGGTTGTTTCCGTCTTATCGCCAATTGCTATGAAATATCTCTTAGATATTTTTTTTGATGAGAACCACATTTCCAAATATCTCTGATGTTTCGACCCTTCTCATATCGATAGTCCCAGGTTTTTCTTGTTCTACCATAGTCCAATAAGATTTATAAGCTTGAGTTGCTTTATTATTTATTTTCTTATTTTTTTTCAATAAATAATTCTCGTCAACTAACATTTCGTAATTTTCTCCATCCCAACGAGCTTGACTTATTTCTATTGTTGAACAACCCAATAATGCTCTTACTGTATCCCAATCTATCTCTGATGCGTGATCAAAGGATATATGAAAACCAGTATAAGGTATCAGTACATGTTTTACCATTTTATTCTCCTTTCTAATAAACTATTTTAATTATCGAAATTATTAGAATGATATTTAAAATAAACAAGATAATTAAAATAGGATTATTGTTGAGTAGATGATATAATCTTTTCGTCCAATTTTTCATAAATACGATCAATTACATCTAGTTGATATAATTCTCCATTTTCATGTTCAAATAATACTCGCCAACATTCGGGTCTTTTCTTTACAGAGAAAAGTATAGGCCATTCTTGACGTTTATCAAATCCATCGATATGAGTAAAATCGTCAGTGGTAAAATGTCTAGGCCAACCTAACATTCTCGCTATATTATTAGCTTCTGTAAGTTGTTGTTTATTAATTACTTTGTATTTCATTTTTATCTCCTGAATAACTTATAATTGGAAGTGTATCAGATGCGTCATTAATTTCGAAATGATATACATTATTATGTTTTAGATAACATTCACACGTTTTATGAATATGATGAATATCGCCATCGTGTTTTACTTTTATTATAATATAACCTGTTTTCATTTTTTCCTTTCTTTTTTAGTTCTTTCTAATTTTATATATAACTAAATTTATTAAATATTCAAGATAATTTAAATAGTATAAAGATATGGCTAGACTTTAAACCGTGTGAATTTAACCGGTTTACGTCACACTATTTTAGTGGATTATAAACTCTTTTTCAGGATCTACACTATATTTAGTATATTCTTTTGGATAGTTAATAATTTCATAATCATGAAATTTAAATTTTTTTCCCATATGATCCATACAAAATTCATAAAAACGATTAATCCTTGGAAAGTAAGGTTCACTATCAAATTGAGCAAATTCAAAATATTCTTTTTTATTAGGTGTTTTTCTATCTGAATAAATAAATTTAACCCAATAATTATGAGTTGGTAAACTCATTAATGACTTTAAAATATTTTTCTCTTCCAATTCTTTATCAAACATAATACAACATTTTATATAATTTATTTTGTTTTTAAAGATTTTTTATGGAATACTTCGTTTTAATTTACATATGTTTTGCTAAAGTAGATATGCCTGTAGTATGCATTAATTTAGAAAAAAATCCGCAAATTACATATAAAACTTTAGAAGAATGTAAAATAGAAGCTGATAGATTATATTATGCTTTACCTATTGAATTTAAAAAAGAAAATTGGATTGTATATGAAATAGAAGCTGGATGTATTGAAAAACCATCTAATAAACAATCTACTTAGTTTTATTTAACATACTTAAAACTTTTATAATAATAGGATTATCTTGAATTACTTGAATAAAACCATTAGTTAATGTATTAATTAAAAATTCTTCATCTTTATCTTTTTCATCTAAAAGTCCACCTTCTGATGTAACTCCTCTTTCCCATAATATTGCGTGGAAAATTTCGTGAATAAAAGTATTCACTTTATCTACCGTATCTAATTCTCTATTAATTTCAATTAATTTTTTAACAGAATCAAATTCTCCATAGTCATAGCCTTTATCTATTGCGGCCACTTCTTTGACCGCAATAGTTGTATAACCAATTCTAAGCCGTAAGATATCTTCCTCTGTTAGCATTTATTTGTGTATCCAATCCAATGTCATTTCCTTTTTCTTTTCCTCTGCCGAAAGCTACTCTATCTTTTATACGAACATTAGAATTACTGCTACGCAATTTAATCCCTTGTTTTGCTAGCCAATTACGATTAGATGTCTCTTCATTTTTATAAAGAATAGGTAAACCATTAGGATTATCTAATCCGCTATAAATATCCGGGCCATTTATTTCGTTATATTTTTTCCTGATACGATCAGATAAACTAGAAGCACAACCTTGTTTAAAATTATGTTTCATTCTATTAATATCTGATTTTGATCCAGGTACATTTTCGAACTCTTTATCTGCCATTCGTTCTACGGCGTTGATAAAATAATCGCACATAGATTTTGCGACTGCTCGATTACTTTCTCTACCTACAAATGTAACACATTTAACTCTTTGATACTTTTCATTCATACGATTAGTAGTATATGTAGTACAAAAATATAATTTCGCTGTCGTTGCTCGTATCCAGCTTTTCCAAATATCTCGTTCTACATCAAATGTATCTTGATTTATAGGTTCTATTTGTTCATTATCTTTAATATCACCTAAAGATAAATTATGTTCTTTTAAAAGCTCTTGAACTTTTTGCGCTGCCATCATTGCTTCATTTTCAGAAGCACCATTAGCAGTAGACATAGCAAGAAGTTTTTGAATCTTTTTTAAGATTTCTTCTTTTGACATATTTCTCCTTTCTATTTGTAGTAGTTATAAGCTTACCTAAAAGGGAACGGGCGAATTGCCATTGGTTAGTCCATAACTTATAACTACTATATTTTATATATAAATTAATTTTATTACTTTTGCGACAAAGTTTTATCTATTTGGAACCAATTTTGCGCAAGTGATAGTTGATTAAATCTTTCTTTAGTAACACCTTTTGCTAATTCTTCTCCATCACGACCATGAAATAAATATATTTCTTTATTTTTTTTAACAATAATGTAAACGAGTCCTCCGTAATGAATATAAGTTTTATGCCATGCAATCTGCTCAACTGTTAGTTTCAATTTTAATTTTGTATTTTCTCGTTTTGGTGTTTCTAAATATTTACCTTCTATCCAACCAGAAATTCCATTAACACAAAAGTGTACGTCAGGTATACCTCGTTCAACTTGAGTTTCAATTCGTTGAATAAAGTAATTTGGAAGTTTATCTCTAATCTGTTTCCAAATGAGTTTTTCCATTAATATCAATACATATGTGAGACATATGCCTATATTTTTTTATTCCTAATGTTTCAAAATAATCATAAAGTTTTTCGTCAACTTCTCTACAATGTATTTCTCCCGCTTTTTTAATTGGGTAATAATTTGAATTTAACCAATTTGTTACTATAAAATAACCTTTAAAATTTTTAATCATATTATCT
>JAYPDR010000114.1:0-3941 GCA_038125345.1 Marinoscillum sp.
GGCTTGCAAAGAATAATCCTGAAATATATTTCAAGGAATGGAACCCATCGTCAAATTTTAATCTTATAAAGAATGAAACTATTGATAATAAAGGGATAAATGCCGTAGAAGATTTGGATACCATTGAAGTTTTCAGAGATGATGAGTCGATACCCGATAATGAAAATGAGAATGAAAATGTAGATGTACAAGATAAATATGAAAAATTTGAAGCTCCTGTAGCTAGCACCTTTGATGTAATAGATGATGAGAAACTTTCTAAAGAGTTTATTTATACTAAAGAAGATTTCGATGCATTTGGGGATGAGAAATATTTAGAGGGGTACAACGCATGTAAAAGAAACGAAGAACTTGAATTTAACGAGAGGGTGAGCGCCCTAGAAAATCTGCTAGAAAATATAAAAGAAGAGAATTGTGATGCGAGAGAATTCTTCCAGCCGATAAATGGAATAATTATAAAAATTATTGAATCTGTTCTTCAAGTAGAGCTGAAAGAAAGTAAAAAATCAGTAGAAAAAATTATTTCTTTAGTATTAAAAGAGATTGAGGCGCCTTATAAAGATGAAATAAATGTTTTTCTTAATCCTGAAGAATATTTAATTATCAGTAAAGCAAATAACCAAAAAAACATAAATTATTTTGCAGACGAAAGAATAAAGAAGGGCGATATAAAAATAAAAATGGATGACAAAATTATCCAGAGCGTCAAAAAAGATAAAATAGAAGAAATAGTAAATAAAGTATTTAGAATTAAATGAATAGCCTTAATGTAAAAAGTATATATTTAGACAAACTACAGAAAATCGCAGAGTCTATAAATATAACTCCCTACAAAATTATGGGGAAAGTAACTCGTGTCATAGGTATGACTATTGAGGCTACAGGACTTTCTGTTCAAGTAGGAGCACAGTGTAAAATTCAGAATGAATCAAGGCAGAAATATATTGACGCTGAAGTTATAGGATTTAATGAAAAAAAAGTCTTACTTATGCCTTTACAAACATTAGATGGTGTAAAGCCAGGCAGCAATGTAATTTTAACAAGTTCTGATTCCAATTGTGGAGTTGGAAACGATCTATTAGGACGTGTAGTCGATGGCTTAGGAAAACCTATAGATTTTGATAAATCAATTACGTTTGATGATTTTAGGCCAATTGATGGGTTTGAAATAAACCCTCTAGATAGAGGAGAAATTAGTGAGATATTGGACACTGGTATAAAGTCTATAAATTCCGCATTAACTTTTGGAAAAGGTCAAAGAATAGGATTAATAGCCGGATCAGGGGTTGGAAAAAGTGTTTTGATGGGGATGCTTACAAGATTTACTCAAGCTGATATTGTCGTAATAGGCCTTATAGGCGAAAGAGGGCGAGAAGTTAAAGAATTTATAAATCAAACACTAGGGGAAGAAGGATTAAAAAAATCTGTGATCGTTGCAGCACCTGTAGACGTCTCACCAGTTATGAGAGTAAGGGCTGCTAAATATACACACGCTATTGCCGAATATTTCAGTGAACAAGGTAAAAATGTCCTTTTACTTTTTGACAGTCTTACTCGGGTCGCTCATGCTCAACGAGAGATTGGCCTTGCAGCAGGAGAGCCTCCAACAACGAAGGGATATACACCTTCTGTATTTAGTTTACTTCCAAAACTTATAGAAAGAGCAGGTGTTGGAAAAAATAATATCGGGTCTATATCAGCATTTTATACAGTCCTGGCTGAAAGCGATGACAAGAATGATCCTATAGTAGATTTATCGAGAGCCACACTTGATGGACAGGTTATGCTATCAAGAAGACTAGCTGATTCAGCTTTCTATCCAGCTATAGACTTGGAAGGATCTATTTCACGATTGGCATCAAAACTACAATCTTCTAAAGAGTTTTCTCTCTCACAAATGGTACGGAAGTACTGGACCCTCTATAAACAAAAAGAAGAGCTAATACAAGTTGGCGCGTATACATCAGGATCTGATGCTAATTTAGATATTGCTATTGCCATAAAAAAAGATCTCGATACGTATTTAAGGCAAGATCAAAATGAGAGATACAGTTATGAAGATTCTATAAACATGTTGAATCTAATACTAAATCGTTATGCCGCATAATATTTGGAATACTTTGCTTATAAAAGAGCAAAATAAAATAGAAGCTTTACTATCTATAAAAGATAAAATCGATCAAGAATTAAATAGTTTGCAGATAAAGATTTCTGATTTAGAGACTTATATAAAAGAAAATATAGATCGTATTTATGATAATGATAACAAAGCAAATTTCTCTAATATAAAAAATCAAATGGATATGATAAGCAAATTATCTAATGCCAAAACTCAACTCACAAATTTATACGATGAAATCATCCAAAAAAAACAAAATCTCTCAGCGCTCATAAAAAAACAAAAAATTGAGTGTTATAGATTTGAAAAAATGGGGGATTTAGTAGATAAAGAAAAATTACTTAAAGATGAAAGAAAATATACAAATGAAATTGAGGAATTAGTTGTCGCGCGATACAACATAAAGGATAGAAATAATATGTAACCATCAATATTTGGTATAGATATTGCAATGTCTATAAACATAGAATTTTCAATATGCAATATCGAGTAATTAAATATGAAGATTGATACTCAGACCAAATACGATATTAACGACATTGTAACGAGTCTAAATTCGCAAGTCATTGATATTGTTGAAGATAAAGAACCAAAGGAATCATTCTTTGAGATCTTGAAAAACAAAAATATCATTTTTGAGACAGATGAATTAGAGAAAAAAGTGGCATTAAGTGGCAATCCTTTGCCACCTTCCTGGGATAGTAATATCTCCAACTCACCGGATACGCCCGCAATTTCAATAGATGAGATAGAAGCCTTTTTAAATTCAAACAATTTAGAATTGATAGGAACAGAGAAATTTCCTGAAAATACTCAGACGTCAGATATTCACAAACAGGTTTCGTTTAACTCAGCACTAAGATTTATAAATCAATATATATCCGAAGACCAGGCACCATCAAAAGTTGACCCTGCCATCAAAGAAAGTGTTTTAGGCAGCTATAATATTTCTAATGATTTAGCCGTAAAATCTGATTCGGAGTCTCAAGAGCTTAACCCTGACCATAAGTTCCAAAAAATTACTGTTCGGAATCTTACGGAAAACAGAAAAGTGATCCTAGGTGAAATTAATCAATTTTCTGTTTCAGATAATAAAGCAAAAGAATTCGACCCTTTATCAGAACTAAATTTTAATGAAGAAATCGATAATACAAATAATTTTGATAGTTATAAGGGTAACTATATAGAGATGAAAACTCCGCTTTTAGAAAGTAATGATGTTAAAAATCAGAACTCTTTAAATAGTAGATTGTTTATAAGTGAAATGGGAAAAGATGAGAATCAAATTAAAACAATATCTACTTTCTTTTCCAATTTACAAGGAATAAATTTGGAAGAAAGTGTTACATTGAATCAAGGACCAGAATACGACATAGAAAAGGCAGCTTTTTCACAAATAATGCGTGCAGAGGCTTTCGGTAAAAATGGAATTAATTTGAAAAACAACAATCAAGAGGTTGATCAAATTAATGGCGTGGTAAATGACGAAGATACAATATCAAAATCTATAGAAAATATTGACGTGTTATCCAAAGAAGAATATTCGGGTGCGAAACCATATTTCGAAGAAAACCTTAATGCTAAATTGGGTGATAGACAGAACATTGAAAAAGCCCAGATTAAAGCAATAGATTACCTAGAGAAAATAGACACTAAAAATACAAGTTCTGTCAGAGAAGTAAACATAGAAAGCGTTAAAAATAATTATAATAATCAAATATCAAACAATATTAAAAATGACGCCCATATTGGTCAAACAGGCTTTATTGAAACAAGATACTTAGAAATAGACCTTAGCAACCACAAAATTGATGGCAATATT
>JAYPDR010000115.1:0-3864 GCA_038125345.1 Marinoscillum sp.
CTCAATAACTTAAAAAGATTAATTATTCTAAAATTCTTAAAAAATATTATATAATATGTCAAAATTTTTTATCTAATCTTAATGAGAAAAATATTTCTAATTTTTTTGTTTTTTTTATTGCCTCTTTTTAATGCTTTTGCTGCCGAGCAAATTTCTGATATTAAAATTGAAGGCTTACAACGAGTTGACCCGGGCCTTGTGTTCAATAACTTACCCTTTGAAATTAATGATGATATTGATTCAATAAATTTTTCTAAAGCTGTTAGCCTTTTATACAAAACTGGTCAATTTAAAGATATAGCTATTGAAAAAGAAGGTTCTGTAATAATTATATCCGTACGAGAAAGACCAATTCTCTTTGAACTTAATTTTTTTGGTACAAAAATGTTTCAACCAGAAGCGTTAACTAAAGCTTTAGGTCAAATGAATATTTCTTCGGGGTTAGTTCTAGATGAATCAGATATCTCTCGAGCTGAAAAAGAGATTGAATCACAGTATTTTTCGCAAGGAAAATATACTGCTAGAGTTAAAACTGAATTAATTCCTCTTACTAATAATCGTGTAAATGTTAATTTCTTTATTGACGAGGGCAGTATTTCAAGAATAAAAGAAATTAATATTATTGGTAACAAAATCTTCTCCTCAGAAGATTTGCGCACCGAAATGAAAACTAAAACTACAAATTTAATGTCTTGGTGGAATAAAGATGATCGTTATTCAAAACAAATTCTTTCAGGAGATTTAGAAACTATAAGATCATTTTATATGGATAAGGGGTATTTAGATTTTAATATTAAATCAGCTACAGTAAGTATCTCTAAGAATAAAAAAAATGTTTACATATCAATTACTCTTGATGAAGGTAAAAAATATAACATTGGTAAGATTTTATTAACAGGAAAGCTACCTGATAAGATTGACACTTCTGAAATTATTGGTCAAATTAAAATTCAATCTAATCAAATATTTAGTAGAAAATTAGTTAATGAGTCATCAAAAAATATATCTAAATTATTGGGTAATTATGGTTATGCTTTTGCAAATGTAAACGCAGTACCAAGTATTGATAAAGAAAATCTTATTGTTGATTTTAATTTTAATATTGACCAAGGAAGTAAAATCTATGTTCGTAGAGTAAATATTCTTGGAAATGACTCATCTAAAGATGAGGTTGTTAGGAGAGAGATAAGACAGTATGAGTCATCATGGTTTTCTCAAGATAAAGTTGATTTATCTGTTACAAGATTAAATCGAACCCAATTCTTCGAATCTGTTAACGTAGAAACTCCATTAGTCCAAGGAACATCAGATCAAGTAGATTTAAATGTGATTGTTAAAGAAACTAATACTGGTAAATTCCAAATTGGAGCCGGATTGAGTTCAAGTGATGGGGTTGTGGGTAACTTTAGCTTAAGTCAGTCAAATTTTTTAGGCACTGGTTTGAGGGTAAATACAGAACTTTCTTTTGGAGGTATCAATAAAGTTTGGAGTCTAGGAGTTGTTGATCCTTACTGGACGGATGATGGTGTTTCTCGTGGTTTTGGAGTGTTTTATAGAGATTATGATACTAAGGATTTAAATATTGGTGATTATCAAACAAATAATTATGGTGCTACTCTAGATTTTGGTATACCTCTAGATGAGTTTAAGGACTTTAAAATTGGATCAACAATTGATTTTTCTGAAATAAATTTGGGATCTAAATCGCCGCAAAAATATCTTAACTATTGTGCTGAATTGGATGGTGCTGGTTCATTATCATGTGATGCAAACTCTATTTTGTTTTATGTTCAGTGGAATGATAATACAATTGATAATCCTTTTTTCCCTACTAAAGGTCATAAATTGTCTGTTGCAGCAGACATAACTACACCCGTACTTGATTTGGAGTATTATAAAATTTATTTGAAAGGTGAAAAGTATTTTCCATTAAGCAGTTCAGTAACTACTAAAGTTAAAGGTTTATTAGGGTATGCCGATAGCTATGGTGATGAACCATTTCCATTTTTTAAGAATTTTAGACTTGGAGGTAAATCAAGTTTAAGAGGCTTTAAAGAATCATCGGTTGGTCAAAATACATTAGATGAGAGAACGGGTACATATGTGACTTACGGTGGAAAAAAGATGTTAAGTTTTTCTGTCGAATCTTATTTTCCCATACCATTTATAGATAAAGCAGATAATTATAGGGTGAGTGCTTTTGTTGATGGTGGAGGTGTTTTTGAGGGTTCAGTGACTAGTAACGATGTAAGATATTCTGCTGGATTAGGAGCATTGTGGTTATCACCATTTGGGCCCTTAAGTGTGTCTTTTGCAGTTCCCCTAAATGAAAAGGATAATGACCAAACAGAAAAATTCCAATTTGGAATGGGTTCAAGTTTTTAAATATTAATTATTAGGAGCATTTAATTATGAAGAAAATATTTTTAGTTTTATTTTTATTTTTTTGTTTTATTGGACTTTCTAATGCTGAGGTTAAAATTGGTTTTGTTAAGGTTGATCAAATTTTAAAAGATGCACCTCAAGCTGCTGCGAGTAACAAAAAACTTGAATCAGAATTTAAGGCGAGAACGGAAAAATTAAAAAAAGATATTTCTGATTTAAATAAACAAGAAAAAGATTTTCAAAAAAATAGCCTAACATTGAGTGAAATTGATAAAGAAAAAAAACAAAAAAAATTACAAGAACAACGAATTGAAATCCAAAGAAACGAAAGAGAATTGCGAGAGGATATTGACTTAAGAAGAAGAGAAGAAATCACTAATCTTCAAAATAAGGTAACTAAAGTAATCGAAACTTTAGCAGATAGAGAAAAATTTGATTTGATTCTTTATACTGGCGTTGCTTATGCTGGAGATAAAGTTGATATAACACCATTAGTTCTTAAAGAATTAACTGCTATTAAATAATATTTATTCGATGTCAGTAAATATTAAAGCTGATTTAATAGCCAATATTATTGGAGGCCAGTGTTCAAATAAGAAAATAGAAGTAAATAATTTTTCTAGTTTGTCTAGTGCAAATAAACATTCTATAAGTTTTTACAATGATCCAAAGTTTAAAAATGATCTTATAAAAACTAAAGCAAGTATAGTTATTATTAATAAAAAGGATGCATATTTGCGAGATGGTGAGATGATTTTAGTAGATGATCCCTATCTTGCATTTGCTAAAATTTCTTCCCTTTTTAATTCTGATACCCATGAAGCCTCAATTGATGATAGTGCAATAATATCAAATGATGTAATTTTAAAAAAAAATGTTTATATAGGTTCACATTCTTCAATAGGAAAAAATTCTAAAATATTTGATAATGTTTTTATAGGCTCTAATACATCAATTGGAAAGGAAGTAATGATTGGATCAAATACGATTATTCATTCCAATGTTACTATTGAGTCTAAGGTTAAGATTGGTAGTAATTGTGAGATTTTATCTGGAGCTAGAATCGGCACATCTGGTTTTGGATTCGCAAAAGAAAAAGATGGAAAATGGTTAAAAATTCCACAAGTTGGTTCTGTAAGAATTGGGAATTATGTTGATATTGGAGCTAATACAACTGTTGATAGAGGCGCAATTGAGGACACAGTTATTTCTGATGGAGTTAAAATTGATAATCAGGTTCAAATTGGTCACAATTGTATCATTGGTGAAAATACTATTATTGCAGGATGCTCAGGAATTGCTGGAAGTACAATAATTGGAAAAAATTGTATGATTGGTGGGGCTGCGATGATTAAAGGACATATTAAAATCGCTGACAATACAATCATTTCTGGAGGCACTGGTATAGGTAAAGATGTTAATGTTCCAGGTAAAAGATTTACAAATGTTTTTCCATACAACCTTGAACACAAAGATTGG
>JAYPDR010000116.1:0-3711 GCA_038125345.1 Marinoscillum sp.
ATCTATAACCTAAATTATTAACTCTAGAATTGACCATCCAAGCGCCATCTGACAGTTGAACTATTTTTGATTCATCACCTGGAGCGATAGGTGAATCTGATAAAAACCAAGAGTTGCCATGATCATTGCTTCCAAAAACATGGGTACCTTTTTCTAAGTTTACTAAACAATGTAAAAGTGTACCTTCCTCAGTCTGAATACCCCTACCAGAGGTGATAAATTTAAAATCATTCTTCCAACTATCTTTAGTGATTTGTTGAGTAATATCTACAGGTTCCGACCAGGTTTTTCCGTTATCTTCAGAAGATATATACTTTAAATAATAGATATCTTTTTCATTCAAATGATCCATGAAATTAAAAAAAAGAAAAATTTTATTTGTTATTTTATCAACAATCATGGAAGGGTCTGAGGCAGAGTATCCCTTGGGATAATTGATAATTGATTGAATATCTGACCAGTTTTTACCATTATCTGAACTCCTTCTAATTACAATGTTAATATCATCACTCCACCTTAAGTCCCTACAAGAAGAAACTCTCTCATCTATAGCAGCAATTAAATCACCATTTGGAGCAGTTATTATAGAAGGGATTCTAAAACATGAAACTTCCTTATTACTATTTGAATTAAACAAATCAATAAAATCATATAAATTTTGAGATAGAACAGAAAATTTAGTGAGTAAAATAAGAGAGATAAAATAAAAATATTTCACTTTAAAAATAAAATTAGTGGAGCCAGAGGGAGTCGAACCCTCGACCTCTTGACTGCCAGTCAAGCACTCTAGCCAGCTGAGCTATGGCCCCCTTAAAATATTATCTTAATACGTCTCTTTTAAATTGTGACCACTCTTTAACTTTACCATCTACAATATGATAAAACTCATAATACACTTCTGCCTCAAGCATTGACTCTGGGTTAGTGTGTGTAGAAGTAAATTGAGCATTTACCCAATCTCCATCAATAGAGGTTACGGCAAGAGAGAAAGCGTAGTCAGTATTCCAATTATATTCATTTCCATCTTCATTTTCAACTTGATTTACCCAATCTTTTATATGATCAATAAATTCTTCAGGACCAGTTGCTATTTTTCCATTCGCAAATTTCATTTCTGCATCATTAGCTATAAAAGTTTTAAGTAAATCATAATTCAATTCTGCCCATGCTTTGTCCATTTTATTGAATACTTCTAAAGCAGATTCAGAGCCCATAGTGACTTCACCATTAACTCCATCTATGAATCCATTTGATAAAGGATCACAATCTCTTACTGAGTAAACACACGAGGAGAGGGATGATATAATAAATAATACTAGGAAATTTTTCATAATTCTTAATTTTTAATAATATTAAACATTATAGGTTGGAATGATCAAAAAACTCTTTTAATTTTTTTTATTCTTCTAAGATAATAATCTCTAAGAAGAGGAGTCTCAATAACTCCCTTAGAGGATGAGGCATGAATAAAATTAATATTCTCTGGACTATTATTTTCTGAAATTAAACCTACATGGGTAATTTTCCTTTTATTTTTTCCAAATGCTAAAAAGACTAAATCCCCCTCTCTTGTTTTTTTAAGAGAAACTTTTTTTCCAATTTCTACTTGAAGATCTGTTGTTCTAGGGAGTTTAACTCCTACTGATTCAAAAGATCTAACTAATAATCCAGAACAATCAATTCCATTCTTGTCATTCCCTCCCCACAGATATGGGGTACCAATATAAGTTCTAGCCTCTCCTATTACTTTATTAATATTTTCAGATTTTTGTAGTGTTTTCTGAGAGACACAGCTCATTAGTAATGAAGAAAATAATATATTTAAAATTATTACTCTCATCTTATTTTTCAAGGATAAGAAACAAATCTAAATTACTTGGATTATCATCTGAAAGCATATAGTCTTCTACAGAAATCGATGAGACAAGATTTGAATTATTTGAATGGAGACTATTTCTATTTATCCTATTTAGAAATTCATATGGAATTCTGTAAAGAAAGTTAGGTAGATATTTTTCTAAATTAAAAATATCAAGCTTTTTAAATTTATTTACGGATTTTCTATTATCATTAAAATATTCTTGAACTCGTTGATTTCCTGAGATACCTTTCATGGTAACATTATCAAAGTATTTTAGAGAAAGATCTTTTAACTCTGAGGATATATACTCTCTAATATGCCAAGGATTTCTGCTTAATGTCATTTTCCTATTAGGAGTGCTAATAAGTGCTTTTCCACCAGGCTTTAGTACTCTATAAATTTCTTTCAAGAATAAATCATCATCTTTCAAATGTTCAATCACTTGAAAAGAGATTATAGTATCATAAGTATTATTTTCAATTTTATCTAATGGCGGAAAAGGAGAATTAATAAAAGTGGATGATGGATACTTTATTCTTAAATTAGTAATTACTTCTTTTATTTTATCAATAGCAGTAAATGACTTTGAATTTCTTAGTATAATTTCAACTCCTCTTCCTTCTCCACATCCTAGCTCTAATACATTTCCATTTAAATACTTTTCAGCAAAACAGTATGCACTAAGTAGTCTATTGTGAAGAGGATTATCAGAAACTAGTTTCTCCGATGTTATTTCAGTAGTAAATATTGACATTAAGTAAAATTAATATGATTTAAGTATTATATTATTATCCATCATCAAGGAAAAAGAAACTTATAGAAATATTTAGTTTAATTTTGAAAATATTTTCAAATTATGCATAGAAATAATGATTTTATTTTCGGGACAAGACCAACTCTTGAGGCATTAAAATCTGGGAAAACAATTGAAAAAATTTTTATTCAAAAAAACTTATCCAAAGAGATTTTAAATGAGATTAAAGATCATTTTGGAAATAAAAAAATCAATATTTCATATGTTCCAAAAGAAAAATTAAATAGACTAACAAAAAAAAACCATCAGGGTATTATTTGTTATATATCTCCCATAACTTATCAACCACTTTCTGAAATTATTCATAGATGCTATGAATCTGGTAAAGATCCAATAATATTAATTTTAGATCGAATAACTGACACAAGAAATTTTGGAGCTATCACAAGAACTGCCGAAGCCTCAGGAGTTGATGCAATAGTTATACCCGAGAAAGAATCTGCTTTGATAACCAATGAAGCAATAAAAGCATCAGCAGGAGCATTAAATTATATTCCAATCTGTAAGGAAAGAAGCTTAAAAAATTCAGTAGAAGAATTAAAAAATTCTGGATTAAAAATAATTTCTTGTACTGAAAAAACTGAAAAGTCAATTTACTCTTTAAATTACGATCAGCCTGTATGCATTATTTTAGGATCAGAAAAGGACGGAATTTCAAATAATTTACTTGAGATCAGTGATGAAAAAGTAAAAATTCCAATGATGGGAGAAATAGATTCTTTAAATGTTGGAAGTAGTGCTGCGGTTATTCTCTATGAAATTATTAGGCAAAGAATTTAAACAGATTTTAATCCAGTCAGATCTGAACTACTTCTTATTTTTTTTCCTAGTCCATCAAGAAGTTCAATACCATACCTTCTACATACTACAGCCTCAGGAATTTCTGTATTGTGTCTATCCCCTCCATTTGCAAAAACATCTGGCTTTATTTTTTCTAAACTTTTACAGACAGTCTTATCTGTATCTATTGATAAAAAAACTTCATCTACCCACTCGATAGCTGATACAATTTTCATTCTGTCTTTTTCATCCATAA
>JAYPDR010000117.1:0-3677 GCA_038125345.1 Marinoscillum sp.
TTTTAATATCATAGTGCAGTTTTCTAATTTTTGTTAAAAATTCATAATGGAAAATCAAAATAATATTTCAGATAAGATTTTAAAAATTAAAGAATTAATTTCCTCAAAAGAAAACGAATGGACTCTTCAAGAATTACAAAATTACTATAACAACATTAATAATAGTAAAGACATCAATGAAAATGAAAAAGAATTGCTTGTAGAAATATGCGCAAGAATAATTAGTAAAAGATTTCCTAAACGAAATTCAAAGAAAATACTTGGAGACAAAAGTGTTGAAGGTAGAGAATTGGTTGAGCAAGTCTTTAGTATTTTAAAAAATGAATTTGATTGGTCAAATAATGAGGTTGGAACTAAAGTCAAATGCGGGGGTGATATGATAAGTGGGCAATCCGCGGTTTGCTTTTATATATCTTACAAAAATAAAACTACTAAGATTAACTCTGGATTTCATTATAGACAAAAAACAGTTGATAGTGAACCTTACCTAGAAGTTGATTTTAGAGAGTTAAATTCTGACACTAATCAATCTAAAACATTTCCTGTTGCTTTAAGAGATGAGGCAATAACATTGTATAAAAGTTATTTAAAAAAGTTAATTACTTGAAATTTAATACTGAAAAATTAAGCCCACTTAACGAGTTAATAATTCTCTTTTCTGATAACTTTCAAATATCTTTCTAGTATTGTTATTTGACGTACATACTTAACGAGTTCTTAAAGTTTAACAAAAACAATATTAATTTTTAATATTATTGATAGATAAAATCTAAATAGTAATTATATTCAACAAAGATGAGTTCAAAAGAAACAGACACAAGAACCATAATTGAAAAACTACTAAGGGAGGCAAGTTGGAAGCTAACTGGTTATGTTAATGATGATTTAGTAAATGTTAAAACAGAAGTAAGGAACGACTTTGGTAGAGCTGATTATGTCCTCCAGAATTCAAATAGAAAACACCTTTGCGTAATAGAGGCAAAGAATAGATTAAAATCACCTTTGTTAGGTAAAGAACAAGCAAGAGATTATGCTAACTCTTTAAATTGTAGATTTATAATTCTTTCAAATGGAATTACTCATTTTCTATGGGATTTAAATCAGGGCAATCCTTTTGTTATTAAGAAATTTCCTTCTCAAGAAGAATTAGAAATGCGAATAGAAGAATTTAATACTTCAAGAAATGATGAAGAGGTTGATGGAATTAATGATGATTATCTAACACTTACACAATTTAAAGATTATAAAAAAAATCCTGACTATTTAAATGATAATAAAAGAAATGAATTCATTGAAAAAAATCATCTAACGTTCCTGCGTCCATATCAATTAGAAGCTGTCAAAGCAATTCAAAAAAAAATTAAAGAAGGTAGTGATAGGTTTCTTTTAGAGATGGCAACTGGAACTGGAAAAACTACAACCTCTTCAGCTATTATTAAAATGTTTTTGAGATTGTATAACGTTAAAAGAGTATTGTTTTTAGTTGATAGGTTAGAACTTGAAACTCAAGCGCAAAAAGAAATTAATAATATTTTAAAAAATGACTACCTAACAACCATTTGGAAAGAAAACACTACAGATTGGGAACAATCAGACATTGTTGTTTCTACTGTTCAATCATTTACCAAGTACAATAAATATTCAAAAATATTTAAACCAAATAGTTTTGATTTAGTTATTTCTGATGAAGCACATAGAAGCTTAGGCAAAAGTAGTAGAAATGTTTTTGAATACTTTATTGGATTTAAATTAGGTTTAACTGCAACACCTAGAGATTATTTAAAATCTGTAGATGCTGACAATATGTCCACAACTAATCCAAAGGAGCTTGAGAGAAGATTGATGTTAGACACTTATTCAATATTTGGATGCTACGATGGAGAACCTACTTTTAGATACACATTGAAGGATGGTGTTAAACAAAATTATTTAATTAACCCTACCGTTATTGATGTATCAACTGGACTGTCAGCAGAAATAATGAGCAAGGAAGGTTTAACTTTTAAAGGAGTTGATGCTGAAGGTAAGGATGTTGAAGAGCAAACTTTCTTTAGACAAGATTATGAAAGAAAATTTAAATCAGAAGAAACAAATATATCTTTTTGCAGAGCATTTATGAATAATGCACTAAGAGACCCTTATACAAATGAAATTGGAAAAACTTTAGTATTTTGTGTTTCACAAAAACATGCTGAAAAAATAACAATAATCCTAAATAAATTAGCAGATGAACAATTTAAAGGTCAGTATCAATCTGACTTTGCAATACAAGTTACATCTGATGTTGAAGGAGCAAACCCTCAGCAAATGACAGTTCAATTCACTGATAAAAATAATAATTTAAAAGGCAATTCACTTTTTAATGAGTATTACAAAACATCTAAGGCTAGAGTTTGCGTAACTGTAGGAATGATGACAACAGGTTATGACTGTAAAGATTTATTGAACATTTGTTTACTTAGACCCGTGTTCTCTCCTGCTGAATTTATTCAAATGAAAGGCAGAGGAACAAGGCTCTTTGATTTTAAAGAATGTTGGAAAGACAAAAATCTAATGCCTAAGTTAGTAAATTCTAAAAAAACTACTTTTTTACTTTTTGATTATTTTAAAGTTTATAAATATTTTGAAGAAGATTTTAACTACGATAAAGTATTAAAATTACCTGCAGAGGGTAAAGGCACTGATGGCACAGGGGGAACTACAAGACCTAATGTAGGTGAGGTATTCAACTTGCACCGAGACCCTGTGCAAAACACTGAAGTAATTAATATCTCTCTAGAAGGTATGAGAATTGATAGAGATTTATATAAATCGTTAAAGGAAGATATTCTTAAAGATAAAGCATCTTATAAAACATTATATGACATGGTTGAAAACCAAAATTTTACTGATGCAGAAAACTATCTAAAAGAAAAATATTTTAATAATTCTCGTACGCTAGATAATTTAAGATTGTCATTAGGATTAGATGTAAACATCTCTATCAAGGAATTATTGCTATACATGTTTGGTTTTATTAATAAAATTAAAAACAAAGAAGAAATTATTGAAGAAGAATTTGATAAGTTCGATGAGAAGTTTAAACCAGATGAAAATTCCTTCTATGCAATAAAACAAGTCTTTGAAGCATATGCTACAGATGAAAATTTTAGAAAAAAAGTAGACTCTAAAAATTATTCAGAATTAAATAATGAGCCATCAGGTGAATTCTTTTTTAAAATGCCAAAAGAATTTATTAGTAAAATACCTGAATATATTAGAGATAATGTTGAACTAGAAAAATTTATTGATGCTTGATGAAATAACAAAAAGAAGAATTAATAACTTACGACAAATATTAGTTGGTAAGTTACCCGACCCAAAAGCACAGGTTGAACAAATCACTAATGGTTTAATCTATAAATTCATGAATGATATGGATGAGCAATCTGTATCTATAGGCGGCAAAGCAACTTACTTCTCTGGAAAGTTTGAAAAATATTCTTGGAAGAACTTAATGAATTCAAAAACATCTGGTTCAGATAGACTTGAACTTTACAAAGATGCAATTGAAAAAATGTACAATAATGAAAATCTTCCTGAATTATTTAGAGAGATATTTAAAAATTCATTTCTTCCATTTAAAGACCCATCAACATTAAATATGTTTTTAAAAGAAATTAATGAATTTCATTATT
>JAYPDR010000118.1:0-3556 GCA_038125345.1 Marinoscillum sp.
GGCAAATGTAAATCTATTAATTTACTCTTGCAAGAGGTGATTCTGTAGGTTTTCCAATCATTTTTTTAATATTTCAAACCTGCAAGCATTTGATAAATTTAAACTATCAATTGTCTTTATAAATTTCTTGAATTAATCTCAGAGCTTTTTGATAATTTTTTTCATCTACCAAAACCTCATGATATCCAAAATTATTATATGAAGAGTCTATCTTGTTAATTGACACACAATTTATTTCATTCGATTCAAGAACTTGTTTTACTATTTCTGCTTGATAGGATATTTTTGTTTTATAAACCTGAAACCATCTATCTTTTTTCATTAACTAAACCTAAAAAATCTAACCTAAAATCAATTTTATCATACTTGAGATAAAAATAAAATATTATTTAATTTACACTCTCAACCTCTTCATCTCCTAACCTATCAATAATCTTATCAATTTCAGAGATAGCTTCCCTACGTTTCTTTCTTGCAAGAAGTATAACTTCCTCTGAATTATTTTGATTGGATATCTGACTAGTAAAATATGATACAAGTGTCTGAAGACCATTTAATTTTGTTGAAAGTTTTAATTGAATTGCTTGTTCTTCTAACGCTCTCTCTGATTTCTCTTGTATTTTTCTTGATTTGATAAGTTCTTTCCTATTAATTTCAATCTCACCCCTCTGATCAATTATATCCTTCCTACTTATATAGGTTGTGTAGATAAGTCCTGCTAGAGCTAATCCAGAAAACAATGAATTTATAACTCCAAAAAGATCTCCAAATGTTCCCCTATCAGACCAATTATCAAGCAGAAAATAAATGATAACACCTGATAAAGCCCATAAAATGAAAATAGATACTGTTATTGTTACTAGAAATTTTAGATTATTCATAGTTCTATTTTTTCAAAGTATATTAATTTTTAAAAAGATTACTTGTTAGTAAGTTAAATTTTATAGAAATTAAAAAAAAAATTAATCCATGAAATCATTTTTCTCTTATACACTAATTTCTGCTTTTTCAATCATTTGCTTCTCTTGCTCAACAGCAAAGAAAGAACCTTTAAATGATGAAATAATTTATGAAACTGTAGATACAATGCCCCAACCAACTGATGGAATACAAACTTTTTTTAGTTATATAATGGATAATTTAAAATATCCAGAAAAAGCAAAAATCATGGGAATAGAGGGAAAAGTTTTTGTTGAATTTGTTGTTAATAAAGACGGCTCAATTTCAGATGTTCAAGTAATAAAAGGAATTGGAGCTGGGTGTGATCAGGAGGCTAAAAGAGTTGTCTCTGAATCAAAAAATTGGATTCCTGGTGAGAAAGATGGGAGCCCAGTTAATGTCAAACTTACCCTACCAATTACATTTAAACTTAGTTAATTTCTTATTTCAAGATTATAGAGAACCCCCTATATTTTTTACATAAAAAAATATTCAAGTAAATACACTGAAAAAAATCCCCATAAAGTTCCCGTCATCATGCTTAGTATAGCTAAAAAAATAGCATGAGGCATAAGATCTTTGTTATATGCAGAAGTTACTGCTGGGGCAGTAGAAATTCCACCAAGATTAGCCATATTTGAAATTGCTACCCAAACAATTGAAATTCTAAGTAAATAAGCTATTAATATTGAAATTAAAAATTGAGACAAAATCCATATCAAAATAAAAATTATAAATTCTAATGGTAGGTTAAAAGATGTAAAATTTAATTTTAGCCCTAATGTTGCCATTACTAAAATGATTGAGACACTACCAATTTTTAAAATCTTTTCATGATCCCAGAAAGAAAAAAAATTACCATATACTAATCCAGCAGCTGATAGAACTAAAACCTTCATTATAAAAGAAAGCTCGAAGAGTACTGTAATTATAAAGATTGAAAAAAATATTATTAGAAAAGTTAGAAAAGAGTTTTTATTAATATTTTCATTATTAAATGAGAACATAGAGGTTGTCTCTGGAAGGTTGAAAAATTTATTGATTTGGTGACTTCTTTTTATAAATTGAAACATAAATAAGGTCCACACATTAACAATAATATTATCAAATACTAAAATCGATAAAAATAAATTTTCACTTGTACCTACATACTCTTTTAAAACAATTTGACTAGAGCTACCCCCTATCCAACTCCCAATTATTGGGATTACACCTTTCCAGTACCCTTCCTCTATAAATAAACTATAAGTGGAAACATTTATTTTTTGATAAATAAAAAGAATTATTAGAGGAAGTACTGCTATAGTAAATGAACCAATAAGAAAATGTAGGACTGGTTTTATTCCAACTGAATATAACCCTTTTAATGGAAAAGAAGACATTATTGTGACAATAGCTAAAGGAATAATAAATTTCAAATTCCAAGAATGAATTTCATTGTCACTTAAATCAATCTGCAATAGAGAGGAAAAAATCGCAGGGATAATATATGCAAAAAGAATTGCAGGTACCCATTGAAGAAATTTAATGACATACTTATTTTTATAAGACTCAAGAAATCGAACAATTACTAGAGTTATAAAAACTATTATTATAGCCAATAAGGTTTGATGATTCATTATTAATATGAATTTTTTAGGCACTCCTAAAAAACAAAAAAATCAAAGTAGCTAGAATAACTACTATTCTAAACAGTAATCTAAATCTTTTAGGAACTAAATATCTTAACATCTTCTCAAGATATATAAAAGTAGAAATAATTAATAAATCAATTGAAAATCATTATAAATTAATTTTAATATTAATTAACATTTTAATTTTTTGAATTTTTAAAATCATTATGTTCATTTGTTAAAAAAACAACTATGGAGACATTAAACAAAAATTGGTTTGCTATCACTTTGGTAGCAGTAGTATTTGGAACTTTAGGATTTTTACTCGGAAGCCAAGCTACTCACAACTCTTGTCCAATGATGGGAAACCATCAGGGTATGGTAAGAATGATGGGGTCACCTCTAAAAATGGGAGAAAATCATATGATGTTTATTCCCGACGGTAAAGATATGATCGAAGACATCGATATACAGAGGGAAGATGGTGAAGATGGAGAGAAAAAAATTAAAGTTACAGTTAAAGGGAAAAAAGACTAAGTGTTATTTCTTAAGGTTCTTATTTTTTTTAATTGCTAATTTAAGTAGAAGAAAATAAGACGAAATTATTAATATTATTCCTATGAGCTGTCCACCAGGTGAATCATCAAATTCTGAGAAAACCAAAATACCTCCTCCTAAAGCAGAAATAACTATTGGGATAATTAACTATACCCTAAATTGTGACATTTATTTAAATTAATGAATTATATATGAAAAACATAAACTTAAGAATTATCGCCCCTCTCTTTCTCTTGTTAATACCTTTAGTAGGTATGTTATTTTCAGATCAAGTAAAATGGAGTTTATTTGATTTTGCTGTTATGGGAAGCTTACTTTTAATACTTGGGACAGGTATAGATTTAATATTTAAAAAAATAACAAAGCAAAGCAGTCGAATAATATATATTATTATATTAATTCTTTCATTTCTTGTCATTTGGATAGAAATAGCTACTGGAGTATTT
>JAYPDR010000119.1:0-3291 GCA_038125345.1 Marinoscillum sp.
ATGTTGAGTATGAACCAATCTTAGACTGGTAAACTAAACTAGAATTAAATTTTTGAACTCGATGCCCATAAAGATCTGTAGCATAAATATTTCCATTACTATCATATCCTGTATCGGTAGGCCTTTGAAAATATCCATTACTACTTGAATATGATCCAGAAGTTTTTTGCGTATACGTAAACCGATCACCGTTAATTGAAAATTCTACAATACGATTATAGTTGTAATCAGCTATTGCTAATTTATTACCTGCTTGATTAACGGACATTCCCCAGGCATAACTTAAGTAACTTGAACTAATACTTTGAGTGGTTCTTTGATTAAGTCTATGATCTAAGACTGAAATACTATTTTGTGGGCCACCAACAAATACATAATTACTATTTACAGCAATCGCATGAGGATAAGATACACCAGAGGTACCAATATCTTTACATTGACCAGTTAAAGTTAAACTTTTTATTTTTCGACCGTAAGTATCTGCTATGTAAACTACATCATTATATATTGTAAATTGTCTTGCATATTGCCACTGACTACACTGACTTCCATAACTTCCAAAACTCCTAAGGTATGATCCTGAACTATTAAAAACCTTAATTCTATTATTATAATATTCCATCACATAAACATTACCCGAACTGTCTGTTGCTACGTCTAATGGGTAATATACTTCAACTGAATTATATAATTTTGCACTCATACTACCTGAGTTATCAAGCATAATTAAAATATTTGCTGGAATGTCTGATGTTCCAGTTCCAGGTGGGGGATTTTTAGCTTGAACTTGAAAGCTTAGTAAAAAAATAAAAATAGAGAAAATTATTTCTGAGAGTCTAACCATTCTCCTACCTTTTTGTTATATTCTGCCATACCAGCAGAATAGAGTTTACTTGTAATATCTATAATTTCTGCATAACCATCATGAATATCTGTTTTGATATATTCGATAATATCATTCCCGGACTCCCAAATATAATTTCCACGCCATCTACTTTTTGGTACACCCTCTGGAAGATTGAATGAACCATACTTGTTCATCGCAAAATCCATTAACTTACTATCTTGCATGTTAGCTCTATAAAGTTGAATTCTAGTTAATTTATTCTCAATATATAAGTAGATAGCTGCGGTTCCATACAAGCTCTTGTCATTTTTACATAGATCTTCCATTGGAATAATTAAACTTTCTCCGCCAAATCGGTCTGGCATAATTACTGGCTGCAAAGGTTCTATATTAATATTTTCTTTTGGTGTTCCAAAATTTTGAATTCTAAAATTACATTCAGCTATAACTAAATTATTAAATCCAAATATTAAAATTAATGTTATAAATATTTTTTTTATCATGGTGATGCAATTGTAACTACTGCCTCTAAAGGGACAATTTTGTTAGTATTAATTCTACATGCGGTTTTAGTTCCGTTGCAACCACATGAAAAAATAGAATAATAAATGTTATTAGTTCCAGGTTTTTTTTTAGGAGAATTAGTTAAACCATTTTTATCTGGAGAATATGTAATGAAATATTCAAAACTAAAATTACTTAATCTTTGATTTTCAGTGCTTGATGAGCCAGAGATTAATTCACTTAAATTATTAGAACCAAGATAATTATTAATTGCTTGTACTGATCCTTGCTTAAGATTTGAAAATAAAGACGTTTTACAAAATTTTGAATAGTTATCAGGATTACTTTGAGGATTTAAATTTTTTATATTTACTATGTATTTTTTTGCTTGAGCAATACCACTCTCAGCAGCATAAAAAACTTGTTGATTAGAATCTTTTAAATCGTTGTTTTTATGATCCGTTGAAGATACGTTCATCAATGTAGACGCCATCACACTCATCACTACAAGTAAAAATAATGCAATGGGAAGAGCAAAACCTTTATCTGAATTATTTTTCATTGATTGTATCCCTGTCCAACACCTATGCTTTGGCCTGAAGAACTAGCTTTAACTAGAGGAATAGCTAAATTTCTTGTATGTACTGATATAAAGAAGGTTTCTCTATAATATTTATCATTAAATGATTGAAGATTGCCATTGCTACCAGAATGATTTTGAATTCTAATTTGTTTATTTCGATCATAATAATCTTTAGGGGACTCAACCGTTAAATAAATTTCAACCGTTTGAACCTTTTGCATATTAGATTGACCTAACGTATAGCCATTAGAAACATTTCCAGCACCTTGTGAATTTTCAACGGGTCCACAATAAAAACATACTGGGGTTAAGTCGATTCCATCTTTATCCCTAAAAACAACTTGAAAATCAGAAATGTAAGGAATGAATTCAACATTATCATATATAACTTGTCCTGTAATTTCTGGATTCATTACAACCTCTCTTGCTAAATATATTCTATTAGAGTCTTTATATTTGAAGGGTCGATAATAAATTCTCATTCTGTTATTTGGATCTGGGGTATACCAAATAGCTAGGGAGTCTAATTTTTGATAATAATTTTGTCTTAATTGAATAAGTTTAATCTCAGGTCTTGATACTTTATTATAATTTAGATCTATATAACCTGCATTTCTTAAATCACGAGCTAATATCGATAAACTATTTCTAGCTGTTTGACTGATAGATGATTTCAATAATATTGAACTATGAGTTTTATTATAATAATTATAAGCACCAAAAATACCAGCAACTGTTATAGTGCTGACAGCAATAGCTACCAAAATTTCTGCTAAAGTGAATGCTTTAATTTTCTTTAGACTCATTTAACAATGACTCCTAAATATTTTTTTCTTTGACCTTTACCAGTTAAAAAATTTACTCTCCCGGAAATTTTGTCGCCAGAATCGCTTACGAAAGTTTTTTTACTATCTTCTGTAAAACAGGGTGGTTTTTTTTCTTTATTATCAATTATAATATTATTTTTTTCAAATAATCGATCGCGCCATAAATCTTTTTTTTTATCATTAAGATCCGTGCCACCTTTATTTGTGTAATTGCAAGCTTCATTAAATCCACCATATTTTGAAGCATTATAAGGATCTGCAATCATATCTTCCAAAACCATTTCAGATAAAAAATTAAGTTTGTTTTTTTCAATAGATCGATCCATGGAATTGAGAGAAAAAGCTGAAATTTGCATAACAGAAATAAAGCCAATGCCAACTATTACAACGGCTACTAATGACTCAATTAGAGATATTCCTTTAATTTTTTTTAAATTTATCAATTTTATTCCAGTTATTAGTCTTTTGTGCGTATTTATAAATTTTAATGATCTGAAAAGTTTCTAGCTTAATTTTATATCTTTTGTCGA
>JAYPDR010000120.1:0-3231 GCA_038125345.1 Marinoscillum sp.
GCTTTAAACTCTACCTTACCATGTGTCTCTTCAAGATTTCTTAACATCTTAGCAACAATTTTTATGTCACCTTTATGTACCATGCATGACCCTACAAAACCTAAATCAACTTTCTTTTTACCTTTATAGTATGATAATTCTCGAATTGTGTCATGTGTATATCTTTTAGATGAATCCTCGTTATTAACATCTGGGTCTGCTATCATGGGCTCATCAATAATATCTAAATCAACAGTGAATTCAGCATAATATTTAGCGTTTTCATCTGGTTTAATTGGAGGTTTTTTACCTGATTTAATTTCTTTAATCCTAGTATTTGCCTTATCAACTAAATTCTGAAGTACTTTTTTACTGTTATCCATCCCCTTAACAATCATAGACTGTATTCTTCCTATAGCAATTTCTAAAGAATGAATTAAAGTATCATCTTCTGAAATACATATTGATGCTTTGGCTTTCATTTCTGCGGTCCAGTCGGTAAAAGTAAAAGCCTGATCAGAGGGTAGTGTACCGATGTGAACTTCAATGACTCTCCCCTGAAATATATTCTCTCCTCCAAATTCGTTAAGCATCTGAGCTTGAGTTGCGTGTACAACATCTCTAAAATCCATATGATCTTGCATTTTGCCTTTAAAAGTCACTTTGACTGACTCAGGAATAGGCATAGAGGCTTCTCCAGTCGCGAGTGCTAATGCAACGGTTCCTGAATCAGCTCCAAAAGCGACTCCTTTTGACATTCTCGTGTGTGAGTCTCCCCCAATAATTATTGACCAGTCATCAACTGTAAGATCATTTAAAACTTTATGAATGACATCCGTTAAGGGATTATATTTATTGTTTGGGTCTCTTCCTGTAATAAGACCAAAGTCATTCATAAACCTCATGAGTTTAGGGATGTTTTCTTGGGAGGCAATGTCCCAGACTGAAGCTGTGTGACAACCAGACTGATATGCTCCGTCAATAGTTGGAGATATTACTTTTGCTGCCATCATCTCTAACTCCTGAGAAGTCATTAGACCAGTTGTGTCTTGAGAACCAACAATATTTACTTTAACTCTAGTATATGACCCAGCATGTAATATTTTCCCAGAAGAATCTAGAGCATTTTTATTAAAAATTTTCTCAACCGCAGTCAAACCTTGATTATTGTTAGAAATTTCTTTGAATTGAGCAAAAACCTTAGGGGTATCTATTTTAAGAGTATTTGTAGCAAATGTCTGAAGCTTTTTACCAAACACTATTTGGTAGGAACCACCTGCTCTCATAAACTCAAGTTTCTGAGGAGTAAATGATGAGGATATATCCATAATCTCATCATCACCAGAATAAAGTTTTTTAGTTTTAGTATTGATAGTGAATAAAGTACCTGTATCAACTGAAAATTTCTGCATAAGTACTGGCTCTCCATTATCATCAAGAATTAAATTACCTTCTTTATCGTATGATTTTTCCCAGTTTTTAAGGTTTAATCCGATGCCACCTGTTACGTCAACAGTTGTCATGAAAATCGGAGATATGCCGTTTGTTCCTCCAACAATTGGTGCAATATTGATAAATGGTACATATTTACTTGCTTTCTCACCAATCCATAAAGCAACATTATTAACTCCTGACATTCTAGATGAACCCACACCCATTGTACCTTTTTCAGCGACTAACAGTATTTTCTTTTCAGGGTATTTACTTTGTAATTCAAGTAAATCTTTTTGCATCTGTTTATTATGGTCAAATATTGACTGACCGTGGAGTTCTCTGTCTGCCCTTGAGTGAGCATCAGCACCTGGAGAGAGAAGGTCAGTAGATATGTCACCGACTCCGGCAACGTAAGTTACTACTTCAATTTTTTCTGGAATTTCTGGTAGCTTAGTAAAAAATTCAGCTTTAGAGTAACTCTCAAGAAGTTCTTTAGCAATCGCATTTCCCTTTTTATAAGCACTCTCAATACGCTCCATATCCACCTCATAAAGGAAAACCTGAGTTTTTAATACTTCTAATGCAGAATTTGCATGAGTATTCTTTTCATCAAGAGCTATATCAAGGAGTACTTCTATTGATGGACCTCCTTTCATATGAGATAATAACTCAAATGCAAAATCAGTTTTTATTTCAGAAATAGAGTGTTTTCCTAATATAATTTCTTTTAGGAAGTTTGACTTTACTTCAGCAGCGCTTGTTGTGCCCGGTAATACGTTATAGATAAAAAATTGAATAGATTTCTTATAAAATTTAGTGTTTCTATCTAAAATATTGGATATGATTTCCTTTAAAAGATGTCCGTCATCAATAGGTTTAGGATGAAGACCCTGACTTTCTCTCTCCTTAATTTCATTAAGATATTCACTAAATTTCATTCAATACAGATTAATGATGCAAATTTATAGTATTAGAGTTTTATTTTATTTAATTAGTTCATGTATTTTGGTTATTTTAACAATCTAAAATCAAAAAATTATAGGGTATCTATAATTGATTAATTACGTATTATCTTTAATTTTAAACTAAAAAAAGTTTATGGCAATAAAAATTACTGACGAGTGTATAAACTGTGGTGCTTGTGAGCCAGAATGTCCAAATAATGCTATTTACGAGAGTGGAGTAGGTTGGAAGTTCTCTGAGGGTACCGCACTAGTTGATGTAGAAGAAAGAAACGGAAAGATAATAGATCCCAACAAAGAAAATCCTCCAAAACAAGATGAGTTTTTTTATATTGTTACTGATAAATGCACTGAATGTAATGGATTTCATGATGAGCCACAGTGTGCCGCTGTCTGTCCTGTTGACTGCTGTATAGTAGATGAAGATAACATAGAGTCAAAAGAAGAACTTCTAGAGAAAAAATCTTGGCTACATAAAGACTAATTTTATTAGATTTGATGCTATGTCTAATATATTAGTTACAGGTGGACTAGGATTTATTGGTTCTAATTTTATTAAAGAGATAATTCATAGAGATAATTTTATAGTAAATATTGACTCTGAGACATATGCGTCTGTAGATAAATTTCTACTTAATTTTGAAAAATCAGAAAACTATATCCAGTATAAGGTAGATATTTCTGATTTTAAGAAAGTTGATGAGATAATATGTAAGTACTCTTTTGATTATATATTTCATTTTGCTGCTAGTTTTGTACTTTATGCTAGAGATTTTTAACATATAAGCCATTTCTCTTTCTTGGCACTATTTGCTCTCTTCTTACGGCGAGGGAAACTCTATCAAATTTTAATACT
>JAYPDR010000121.1:0-3230 GCA_038125345.1 Marinoscillum sp.
TGAGCTAAAAATGATGCATAATATAACAAAAATTATATATAAATAAAAAGAATATTAAATTATTTTAATATAAAAATTAATTATAATGGATTTTAGATCATAAATGTTTAGAGGAAGTATTGCCGCACTAGTTACCCCCATGAATGATGATGGCTCTGTTGATTTTAAGAGCTTCCTTAATCTACTGGAATTTCATATTGATAACTCATCAGATGGTGTAGTTTTGGCAGGAACAACAGGGGAGGCTCCAACAATTGATTTTGATGAGCATATTAAGCTTATTGAAGAGGGTGTAAAGTTTATAAAGGGCCGCATTCCTGTTATCGCTGGAACTGGGGCTAATTCAACAAAAGAAGCTATCTATTTGACTGCCAAAGCGAAGGAGCTTGGTGCTGATGCTTGTTTATTAGTTACACCATACTACAATAGGCCTAATCAGAATGGCCTATATCAACACTATAAAGCCATTAATGATGCTGTTTCAATACCTCAGATTTTATACAATGTTCCGTGCAGAACTGGCTGTGATTTACAAAATGAAACTATTATTGAATTAAGCCATCTTAAAAATATAATAGGTGTTAAGGACGCTACTGGAGATTTATCAAGAATAAAAAGTTTGTTAGGAAATGTTGATGATCAGTTCTTGCTCATTAGTGGCGATGATAAAACATTTTTTGAGTTCATAGATATTGGCGGGCATGGTGTGATTTCAGTCACGGCTAATATAGTTCCAAATAAAATTCATCAAATTTGTAAATTAATTCATGATAAAAAAATCGATGAAGCAAAAAAAATGAATCATGATATCAATGAATTACACCGTCTTATGTTTATAGAGCCAAATCCAATTCCTGTAAAATGGGCTCTAGCTTATATGGGCAAAATAAAGCCATTTATTCGATTACCTTTGGTTGAGTTAGAACAAAAATATCATCAGCAACTAATTGATTGTTTAGAGCATGTTTTGTAAAAAAAATTATTTCCTTTTTTTATTAATCTTTTTTTTAATTTCTTGCTCTACAACTGAGGAATTCATAGACGATATTACTGCTCCTGATTATGTTAATTCTTCTAAGGCAAAACGTTTAGAAGTGCCTCCTGATCTTTCAGAACTAGAGTCTAATGATAGCTATAATGTGCCTGGCGAGGCTAAGTCTTATAAAGATTATCTTGAGAGAGAAAAACAATTAACTCAAGGTATTGATAATACAAACAAAAAAAATGTTATTGAAAATCCTGAAGGAATGAAAATTGTTAAATCAGGAAATTTGCGTTGGCTTATTGTTGAAAAAGAACCAGACCTCATTTGGCCTCATGTAAAAGATTTTTGGGAAGATTTGGGTTTTAGAGTTATTGTCGCAAATAAAAGATCAGGAATAATCGAAACCGAATGGATGGACACAGATGATATTAAGCTTGAAAATAAAAATGAAGGGGCTATTTCTACAATTGATAAATGGTTAGATTCTTTATCTGGATTTGCCGACAAGAGGAAGTTTAGAACTAGAGTTGAAATTGGAGAGTTAGGAACAACAGAGATATATATATCACAAAGATCTGCAGCTGCTGCTGCTGATCAACATTCAAGAATTCTTAAAGATAGAAATGCTGACTATAATGTTAGTACAATTTACAAAATCGAAGAATATAAAGATGACTCAAAAAGTAAAGAAAAAAATATAGAAATCCCTGAACAACGAAAGATAGATGATTATGAAATAGACTCTGAATTACTTACAAGATTAATGATTAAACTTGGTGCAAGTGATTTGGATGCAAAAGAAAAAGTAAATAATCCAGAACAAATTATTAAGGCAGTGCTTATTGATCAGGATGAAGAAATCTATATAAAAATGAATGACCCTTATGAAAGATCATGGCGCAGACTTGGATTAGCCCTAGATATTATTGGTTTTGCCACCGAAGATAAGAATCGTAGTGAGGGGATATATTATGTCAGGTATAGCGATTTTGAATTACCAAAAGATACTCAAGATGATGATGGTGGAATTATAGATAGCTTAATTTTTTGGGGAGATGATGAGGAAAATGAGGATGAAAAACAAAGCTATGAAAATAATACTAGAAAAGAATTGGATGAAGAAAAAGAAGAAATTATAAAAGATAAATATACAGGTATTGAAACTCCAGAAATCAAACCTTTAGATGAGGATTATGTTGAAGAAGAGGAAGAAAATGAAATTAATTTTGAAAAAGAGGAGGAGACATGGGTAACAAGTTTATGGCCTTCTTGGGGTGCTGAGGATGATTCAAATATTTTGCCAGAAAACGAGAAAAGATACAGGGTCCGAATTAAGCCATCAGGAGATGCTAATTCAATAGTCTTTATAGATTATCCAAGTGGCAAAAAAAATAATTCTAAAGATGCCAAGCGTATATTGAAAATAATTAATGAATATTTGAAATAATGGAATTCTGCTCACTAGGCAGTGGGAGTTCAGGAAACTGCTTTATCATTTCTCAAAACAAATCCAAAATAATTGTCGATGCTGGATTTTCTTTATTGGAGCTTGAGAGCCGAATGGCAATAAAGAAAATTAACCCCTCAGAGATTACCTCCATTTTTTTAACTCATGAGCATGATGATCATAGTAAAGGCGCTTTTATTTTTGCTGAAAAATATAATAAACCCGTTTATATGACCTATGGAACTTCCAAGATGTGTCAAAAAAAAATTAAAAAATCATATAAATTAAATATTCATCTTTTTTACCCATTGGATATGATTGATTTAAATGATTTAAAAATTTATACAATTCCTGTTCCTCATGATGCAAGAGAACCGGTGCAATTTAAGTTTGAAAGCAGAAATAAAACTTTAGCAATTATTACTGATCTTGGTTTTGGAAATAAGGAATTAATAAATTCAATTCAGCATATTGATGCTTTAATTCTAGAAAGTAATCATGATCTTAATTTATTGAACCAATCAAGGTATCCAAAAAATTTAAAGGATAGAATTCGAGGTAATTATGGTCATTTGAGCAATGAAGAGTCATTAGAAATTCTAAAAAAATTAAATTTAGATAACTTAAAATGGCTTGGAGCCGCACATCTAAGTAAAGAAAATAATTCACCTGAGCTAGTAAGAGATTCATGGAAAAAAGTATTTAAGGATAAAATAAATATTATTGACTCTGATTGTGGTATGCCTTGGGTAAGTATTTAACCTTAAATTTTTTTTATTACTCATAATATTAAATTGT
>JAYPDR010000122.1:0-1518 GCA_038125345.1 Marinoscillum sp.
TCAGAACCTCAAAGAAAGCTCAAGAATTAATAAAAAATGGCTCTCTTGTTTTAGATGTGAGAAGTATAGGTGAATATGATAGTGGTCACTTTCCTGAATCTATAAATATACCCCTAGATATGCTTTCTGATAATATTAGTAAGTTAAAGGAAGAGAATAAAATTATTGTTGTAGTGTGTGCTAGCGGAATGAGAAGTGCATCAGCTTGCTCAATTCTTAAAAATAATAATATAAATTGTATGAATGGAGGTTCATGGAGTAGTTTGAAATGAGAAGGTTAATCACAATTATTTTTTTTACATTTTTATCATGCGTTGAAAACAAAAACTCTGTTATTATAGCCTCGGAATTTTTTGAAAAATTAAAAAATGATAATAAAGCTGTTTTAATTGATGTAAGAACTCCAGAAGAATTTAATAAAGGACACCTTCGTAATGCCTTGAATGTTAATTGGTTTGATGAAAACTTCGAGAAGAATTTAAAAATATTTAGTAAAGATCTTCCAATTTATGTGTATTGTTTGAGTGGTGGTAGAAGCTCTCAAGCAAATGAGAAAATTAAATCAATGGGTTTTGAGAATGTTTTTGAATTAGAGGGTGGTATTTTAGAGTGGAGAAAAAATAATCTTCCTGAATCTAAAATTGAAAATAATTTAAATAATTCATTAACAGTTGCTGATTTTAATAAATTGATTGATTCTGATAAAATAGTATTGGTTGATTATTATGCTGATTGGTGTGCTCCCTGTAAAATAATGGAGCCTTACCTTGATGAAATTTCTAATAAATACTCAAATAATTTAAAACTTGTTAGAATTAACTATGATGATAACTTACCTCTTGTGAGATCTCTTGAGATTTATGGTCTTCCTGTACTACAACTTTTTATAGATAAAATAAGCGTATGGTCTCATGTTGGTTATATTGATCAAATTTCTGTAGAAAAAGAATTGAAAAAACATATCAAATAGCTTTTCTTTTTCGTATGTCTTATATCTAAATATTCAACTTAAATTAACAAATTAATTATGAAAGAATTTTCAAATGGTAGCTCAGCTAAATGTCCTTTTACTAGTGGACAACTTAATTTCTCATCAGGTAAAGGAACTAAAAATCAAGACTGGTGGCCAAACCAGTTAAATTTAAATATTCTAAGACAACATTCTAATCTAAGTAATCCCATGGATAAAGATTTTAATTATGCCGAAGAGTTTCAAAAGATAGATTTAAAGAAATTAAAGCAGGAATTATATGAATTAATGACTGATTCAAAAGATTGGTGGCCAGCGGACTATGGACATTATGGTCCTTTTTTTATCAGAATGGCATGGCATAGTGCTGGAACGTATCGAGTAGGTGATGGAAGAGGTGGTGCAGGATCCGGGACTTTACGATTTGCCCCGCTTAATAGTTGGCCTGATAATGCAAATTTAGATAAAGCTCGGCTCCTTCTTTGGCCTATTAAAAAGAAATATGGCAGGAGTTTATCCTGGGCCGACTTAATGGTTCTAACAGGAAA
>JAYPDR010000122.1:1578-3189 GCA_038125345.1 Marinoscillum sp.
GGTTTTAAAACATTTGGTTTTGCTGGTGGAAGAGAAGATGTTTGGGAACCAGATGAAGATATTTACTGGGGATCTGAAAAGGAGTGGTTAGGAGATGAAAGGTACACAGGAGATAGAAATCTTGAAAATCCACTTGGTGCAGTTCAGATGGGATTGATATATGTCAACCCAGAGGGACCAAACGGAAATCCAGATCCTATCGCTGCAGCTAGAGATATCAGAGAAACTTTTGGTAGAATGGCAATGAACGATGAAGAAACCGTTGCTTTAATTGCTGGAGGTCATACATTTGGTAAAACTCATGGTGCTGCTGATCCTTCAAAATATGTTGGAAAGGAACCAGCTGGTGCTTCAATAGAAGAACAAAGTACTGGTTGGAAAAATACTTTCGGAAAAGGTCATAGCTCAGACACAATAACTAGTGGACTAGAAGGTGCCTGGACAACAACTCCTACAAAATGGAGTAATAATTATTTTGAAAATTTATTTGGGTATGATTGGGAGTTAACAAAGAGTCCCGCTGGCGCTGCTCAATGGAGACCTAAAAATGGTGATGGAGTAGGAACTGTACCTGATGCTCATGATAAATCGCTTAAGCACGCTCCAATGATGTTGACTACGGATCTAGCTTTAAGGTTTGATAGAGATTATGAGATTATTTCTAGAAAATTTTATGAAAATCCTGATGTTTTTGCAGATGCTTTTGCAAAAGCTTGGTTTAAATTAACTCATAGAGACATGGGACCCAAAGAAAGGTATCTTGGTTCTGAGGTTCCTTCGGAAGAATTAATATGGCAAGATCCAATTCCTAATGCTGATTACAATCAAATTTTAGATAGTGAAGTAGAAGAATTAAAGAAAATAATTTTTGAAAGTGATTTGACTGTTACACAATTAGTTAAAACTGCTTGGGCTTCAGCATCTACCTTTAGAAAAACTGATAAGAGAGGTGGTGCTAATGGAGGTAGAATTCGTTTTGCACCTCAAATTTTTTGGGATGTTAATGAGCCAATTGAGATCGGTAAAGTATTAGATTTATATACTAAAATTCAAATGGATTTCAATAATTCTCATGAAACAAAGATTTCAATTTCTGACTTAATAATATTAGCTGGAAATGTTGGTGTCGAGAAGGCAATTTCAAATGTAGGATTAAATTGCAAAGTCCCTTTTACTTTAGGAAGAGTAGATGCTCTAGAACAAATGACAGATGTAGATTCATTTAAAGTCTTAGAACCTCAAGCTGATGCTTTTAGAAATTATAAGAAAGGTCATCACAAAGTTTCAACTGAAGAATTATTAATTGATAAGGCAAATTTACTTGGACTTACAGCTCCAGAGATGACAGCTTTGTTAGGAGGCATGAGAATGTTAAGATGTAATTACAATGATAGTGATTATGGAGTATTTACCTCAAAATTAGATACTCTCTCTAATGATTACTTTACTAATATACTTGACTTGGATACATCTTGGTCACCTGAAACCGATGATAAAGAAATCTTTATTGGTACCTCTAAATCTACTGGTCAAAGTAAATGGAAAGCTACTAGAGCCGATTTAATTTTTGGGTCAAATTCTGAGTTAAGAGCAATATGTGAAGTTTATGGT
>JAYPDR010000123.1:0-3107 GCA_038125345.1 Marinoscillum sp.
TATTCGGAAAATTAGCATTAAAAGTTTTTTTATATAAACCTGGTTTCATTTCAAAATGAGCTTCAACATCAAAATGTTTTTTTACTCCTAAAGTAAATCCTCCAGCAAATATATATGTTCCTAAAGCTTTCATATTTTTTCTTTATTTAATCGTTTAATGTATTTTAATAATCGTGGATATTTTTTACGATTTAAAATTTGAAGTTCTTTTATAATTTCTTTTATATCAACACTCATCTTATTTCATAACTATACTTCGTTTCAGGCTGCAGAATAAACAAATTTTTGCGTGCTCTTGTAACAGCAACATAAAATACTCTATGTTCATCATCAGGTTCTATATTTAAATTACGCCAAGTCTTATATGATATATCTGATATAACAATAACATTATCACTCTCGCCACCTTTAATTCCATGTATAGTTGATAATCGAATACGAGCTTTATTTTTAAATAAATCACCTGATTTAATTAAAGATTCAAACATTAAAATATCTTCGGGATCAAGACCATAAATAACTTCTTGCCATTCTCCTTTTGCTATTAATCCGCAATGCTCTTTTAGATATTCTAAATTAAATTCTAATGTTTCATCTATACCTTCTAATTTTTTAAATCCTCTTTTAATAGATATTTTACTATACATAGATTGATATAATTTTTTTAATTCTTCAAATGTAATAGTTTCTCCTTTATTTAATTTAATCCAAGCTCTTATTGCTATAACAAATTTATTTGTTTTAAATTCTTGATATCCTTTTTCATAAAACCAACCCATTCTTTTACAATATGCTTCTGCTCTATTTAATTGATAAGCTGATCTTGCTAAAACTAACCAATCACCTTTTGACATATCAACATCTTCAATTGCATTTATATCTGTGATGGATCCTTGATCCTCTCTACAAGTCCAATTTTTAACTTGTCTCATAGAAATTTTATGAGAAATATCGCAAGCTAATTTATGAATAACTTTAGGAAGTCTATAACTTATAGGTAAAACTTCAATATCTCCTTTTATATCTAAAAACTTTTTAACATCAGCTCCAGCCCAACGATAGATAGCTTGATCATCATCGCCTGCTATGTATCTATATTTTGCACTTTCATTTAATTTATCTATAACTTTCCATTGCTTAGTTGTTAAATCTTGTGCTTCATCTACAAAAATTACATCTAATGTTGGAACGTAATTACCTTGAATAAACACATCTAACATATCAGTAAAATCTAATAACTTTTTTTCTTTTTTAAAATTAGCTAATGCTTTAGAAAAAAATTCTTGTTCTTCCCAAGTATGTTCACATTCTAATTCTTTCCATACTTGCTTTAAATCTCTTTCACTTGATCTTGAAACTTCATCACAAAATAAAAGTAAATCTCCTTTTTTATTTCCAACTGATAGTCCTGAAGTATCTTCATCAGATACTCCAGTCATTTCTACTCTAACTAATTCTGAAAATTCTTTTAATCGTTCACCTTTAAATACTTGTCCCGAATTAATATTTAAACTACGATAACATAAAGAATGAATCGTTCTAAAATATTCTAAATGTTCTTCTGATAATTTAAATTTTTTAATGATTCTATTTCTTGCTTCTCTAATTGCTCTACGAGTAAATGAAAAATATCCAATTCGTAATGGATCAATTCCTTCATTTATTTTTTCTTCTAGTATTTTTAATAATGTAGTTGTTTTTCCAGTTCCAGGACTTCCAAATATTTTAATTGTTTTGCTTGTCATATATCTTTCTAAGTACGTTATGTTGCTTATTAGATAATAAAATATGCTCATCAAACTTATCGAGCTTATTTATAACTGACTTACAAAAATCTAATTCCCATGCGTTTAATTTAGTATGATCTAATTCTTTAAGAAAACTAACTAAATTTTTATACTTATCTCCATCAATTCTTTTTAGTAATTCTTTTGGAATTTCTCTTGGAGCTATTGGAGAAGTTCCTGATCGAATCATATGAAAATATATTTCTCTACATAAATTAACATCTAATAAAGCATCGTGATATTCTTGTTTTCCAGTATGAAAAAAATATTCAAAAGTTTCTTGCAACTTAGGAAATTTATAATCGTTATATTCACCTGGAAGTTTTAAAATATCTTTTGCCATCATCATCGTACAATAGATATCTTTTGGTTTATTCCAATTTACATTATAAAATTTAAATGCTCTTTCTATAATTTGTAAATCAAAAGCAGTATTATGAGCAACTAATGTATTACATAAATTAATCATATTTGAAAAAACTTCTAAAGCATGTTGAGTTGGTATTCCGACTTTAGAAGCATATTCACTAGAAATTCCATGAACGTCAGAAGCTTCTTTAGGAATATTAAATCTATCTGGATTAAAAATAAAAGATATTTGATGAACTATCTTTTCATCATTATCGCACATCTGTGCTGCTAAACTAACTAAATGAGGTTGTTCTTCATGATCTTCATGTAAATCTCTCCTCCAGAGACCGCTTGTCTCTGTGTCAAAAAATAAAATCATTATACTCCTTTCTCTACTTTTGTAGTTACTCCCTTAACTTGAATAGAAGTATTTATTTTATTTTGATCTCTATCTCTTTCTAAAAATAAGATAGCAGCAGTTAAACTATCTTTATTTACTTGTTTATTATTAATATGATCAATTAATATATTGATCGCTTGTTGTTTATTCATACGCCTCTCTTTCTATTTCTGGTTGTTTAAATTCTTCAGTTTGACTTTGAAAATTTTTAATTTTCCAAGTATTTGTAAATTTCCCTTTTACTTTTTTTCCACTATGAGTAGCACCTAAATTTTTTAAATAGGCAGTAATTTCATGTAATTTAAATTCTTTAAAACGATGTCTATCTAAAAATTCCATAAAGTCATTAATTCTAAATTCAGTATGAGTATCTTGTATAATAGCTTTTCCTCTAAGTAAATCTTCAGTTTCTGTAGATGAAGTTGAACCAGTACAAAATCTTTCTAATAAATCAAATAAACGTCCTTCATTACTACTATCATTTGGTACTTCAATACTTTCTATTTTACCCATTAAATCATTTACTGTTTCTGTCCATATTTTTTCATTTACCTTAGGTAATAACATAT
>JAYPDR010000124.1:0-3048 GCA_038125345.1 Marinoscillum sp.
CCTGTAGAAGAAGCAAGAAATTCAAACTTAAGACATAGACCAATTGGTATTGGAGTTCAAGGTTTAGCAGACACATTTATATTAATGAGACATGCTTTTGATTCTGCAGAAGCAAAAAAATTAAATGAAGAAATATTTGAAACTATCTATTTTGCAGCAATGGAGTCTTCTATGGAAATTGCTAAAAAAGAAGGTCCATACAAAACTTATGAAGGATCCCCTGTTTCAAAAGGAATTTTTCAGTTTGATATGTGGGGTGTTGTCCCAAGCTCACAGAGGTGGGATTGGACAAACCTCAAGAGAGAAGTTAAAAAACACGGAGTAAGAAATTCCTTATTACTAGCACCAATGCCAACTGCATCCACATCTCAAATACTGGGGAACAATGAATGTTTTGAGCCATATACCTCAAATATTTATACAAGAAGAGTGCTCTCTGGGGAATTCATAGTGGTAAATAAACATCTTCTGAATGATTTAGTTAAACTTAATCTCTGGAACGATAATATGAAAGATAGACTCATGGAGGCTAATGGATCCGTCCAAGAAATAGCAGAAATACCTGAAGATATCAAATTGCTATATAGGACAGTATGGGAAATTTCGCAAAAAAGCATAATAGATATGGCAGCCGATAGAGGAGCATATATTTGTCAAAGCCAGAGCATGAATATACACATGCAGAATGCAAACTTTGGAAAGTTAACTTCTATGCATTTTCATGCATGGAAAAAAGGGCTAAAAACAGGTCTTTATTATTTAAGAACTAAAGCTGCTGCAGATGCTATTAAGTTTACAATTGTAAAAGAAGAAAAGGCACTAAGTAAAGATGAAAAGCAAGCTGCAATGCAATGCTCAATAGATAATCAAGATGATTGTGAAATGTGTGGAAGTTAATAAACCCATAGATTCTATTTTACAAATTTTATTTTATCTTTAATCCCCTCAGTAATAAATCTTCTTACAGAGCCAATTGAATCAGTATAAATTAATAGTGCATCTAAATCTTTTCTATCATTCAATATTTTCTTAGATTCTTCAAATCCTAAGATCATAAAAGAAGTTGCATAAGCATCAGAAATAAAGCAGTTTTCTGAAATAACTGAAGAACTTATCATATTTGAATAAGCAGGATAACCTGTCTTAGGATTAATAGAATGAAAAAAAACACTATCATTTAAACTATAAAAGTTTTTATAATTACCTGATGTTGCGATAGATTTATTATTAATCGGGATAGATGCATATAATCTTGATATCTCATCAAATGGATTTTCAATACCAACCACCCACTCTTCTCCAGACAAATTAATCCCGTTTGCCCTAACTTCTCCCCCAACTTCTATAAAGAAATTTAAAATATTCTTTCTGATCAGATACTCCGATAAGAAATCAACTGCATACCCTTTTGCAATTGAGCTAAAGTCCAAGTAAGTATTTTCGGTTTTTTTTAGGATATAATACTCTCCAAAATCTAATTTATCAAATCCAACAGATTTTTTAATATTATTAATTTCAGAGATAGATGGTGATTGTATAAATTTTTGAGGACCAAATCCCCATATATTAACTAATGGCCCAACAGTTGGATCAAAATAACCATTTGTTAATTTATAGATTTTTTTACTTTCATTTAATAAAAAAAAGAATTCCTTACTGATATCAATTTTACCTTTAGATCTATTTATTTTAGATATTTCAGAGTTAGGTATATATGTTGAAAAGATATTATTAAAATTTATAAGTATTGAGTCTATTTCATTTTTTCTCAATACATTTTTTGTAAAAACATACTTTACAGCATAAGGTATTTTCCCCATCGTTAACCCAGAAACAGTATATTCTTGAATATTATTTTTTGATGGGAAAAAATAAAATAATAAGAATACAAAAAGAATTAATATTAGAAGTTGGCGCATAAAAATATTTAAATTAGCATATTCAGTATGAGAGAAGACTACTTAAGTTCAGATAATAATTCAAACTCTAAAGATAAAGAATTTGAAAACATTTTAAGACCAAAATCTTTCAACGATTTTTTTGGTCAAGAACAAATTATAAAGAATATAAAAGTATTTGTTAAAGCAGCGAAAAAAAGATCTGAACCTCTTGATCACGTAATTTTACATGGCCCACCAGGATTAGGAAAGACAACTTTGTCTCACATAATTTCTAATGAATTATCTTCTAATTTAAAAGTTACATCAGGTCCTGTCCTAGAGAAAGCTGGAGATTTAGCAGGAATACTTACTAACCTTGAAGAAGGAGATGTCTTATTTATTGATGAAATTCACAGATTAAATAAAGTAATTGAAGAATATTTATATTCTGCAATGGAAGATTTTAAAATTGACTTAATGATAGATTCGGGACCAAGCGCTAGATCTGTACAAATTAAACTAAATCCTTTTACCTTAATAGGGGCAACTACTAGATCAGGATTATTGTCAGCTCCATTAAGATCAAGATTTTCTATTAATTTTAGATTAGAATATTACTCTAAAGAGATACTTGAAAGTATCGTTGTAAGATCCGCTAAAATATTAAATGTACCCGTTGAAACTCATGCAGCAAAAGAGATAGCTAAGAGAAGTAGAGGGACTCCAAGAATTTTAAATAATCTATTAAGGAGAGTGAGGGATTTTGCGGATGTTGAAGGAAATGGAACTATCACTCATGATATTTCTATTAAAAGCTTGGACGCTCTTAAGATAGATAAAAAAGGATTGGATGAGATGGACAACAAAATAATTGAAGCTATAGTCAAAAAATTTAATGGAGGTCCAGTTGGAATAAAAACAATCGCAACTGCTTGCGGTGAAGAGGCTCATACAATAGAAGAAGTTTATGAACCATTTTTAGTTCAGGAAGGATATATAAAAAGAACCCAAAAAGGAAGAGTTGCTACAATTAATAGTTTCAAACATCTGGGAATTAATCCTAGTGGGGGTTTTCAAAATTCTATCTTTGAATGAAAAAAAATCAGAGTGAATTAATTAAAAATTTAGCAAAAAAAGTCGGTTTCTCGAGTTGTGGCATATCCAAAGC
>JAYPDR010000125.1:0-3045 GCA_038125345.1 Marinoscillum sp.
AGGAAAAATGAGATATAAGTAGTAGAAAAATTATTTGTTTCACTGAATAAATATAGTAAAAATATTTGGTCGTCCTATTGGTCGTCCTAAAAATAAAATCATTGAATTTTAACTAATTAAATTGATATAGCGAGTCCCGTCCATCCCGCTTTTTTTCCAAATAAAAACTCAGTAAGTTATATGGGAAAAAAGCCATTAAAAGAAAGATTATAGAGCTGAAAACTATAACTTAAAAAAAATCTTTTTTTGGTATAGAAAGACCGCAACAGTATAACATACAAAGGCATATAAGATAGCCCAAAGTAAAGATGCTATTTTTGGATACACTCCAAGATCAACCATTCCACTATAAATTATACCATTAAATGAAGTATCAAATACAGGCATCCCATAAGCGAAATATGTTAACATCTGAGACAGCGCATATATAGCTATCGAGTTACTACCAAAAATAATTCCAATTTTAAACCATGAATCAAGCTTTAAGATATCACACAATAGAAAAGATGAAGCAAGCATTAAGAATGCCCATCCTGTTGTGTACATAACATAAGTACTTGTCCACAAATTTTTATTTATTGGCATTATCCACTCCCATACAAAACTATCAAGGAGACAGAACACCCCAACAAAATACATTATTATAATTTTATTCTCTATCGTCTTTTTTGTAGTAAGTATATACCCTGCTAACATGCCCCCAATACCCGATGCAATTGCTGGTAATGTGCTTAATATTCCTTCAGGATCCCATGTACCTTCCCACATAGATCCAGGAATTAAAAGACTATCGATGTAAGCAGCAAGATTTTTACCTGGTTCTAATACACCAGGACCTATTCCTGGAACAGAAACAAAAGTCATGAGAATGTAATAGACAACTAATAATGACAACATTACAACTAACTGTTGTACCCAATTAGTGTAATTATATAATATCGCACAAAATAGATAAACTAAAGCTATTCTCTGCAGTACACCAGGAATTCTTATATCAGATAAACTAAATGATTCTCCAGAGCCAACAACTTGGTACATAAATCCAGTAAAAACGCCTAAAAAAACACCAAGTGTAAATATTTTAATAGACCTAAATAATATTGTTTTTGTAGATGATGAAGTCCCTTTATTATTGTTTGATAAGACAATTGATACTCCAACAATGAATATAAAAAATGGATAGACAAAATCTGTAAGGGTAATTCCATGCCAGTCAGCATGAAGTAATGGAGCAAAAGTATTACTCCAACTACCTGGACTATTAACTATGATCATTAAAGCTATAGTAAACCCTCTAAAAACATCTACCGATATATATCTATCTTTAACCATCTTTAAATTATTTACTAACCACAATATGTCTTCCTCCTCGACCAGTCTGATCAAATGATCTTAAAACAATTGATTCTGAGGGTAGAACTTTAATTTCTTTTAAGTACAATTCATCTTCTGAAGTGGGGATAGATCCGTCTCTAGAGAATCTAACATTCATTCCTGGAAATACAGAATTTACAAAAAGAGTATCATTTTTAATAAATCCCCCTGGCTTAGGTAAATCAAAATCAACCCCATCATATAAAAATGATAGATGATTTAATATCCTGTGTCCTAGGGTATTAACAAAATAACTCCATTCTTTGGTCATTATTTCATCAATATTCTGACTTAATAAATTTTTTGTCCATTGATCTTTTTGAGACCACGCCTTCTCAGCAAGAACAATAAGGTTTGGATACATTAATTCATCAAATATCTCCTCATTTCTCACTGTTTCTGTCCACAATTGCCCCTGAATACCAAGGAAATTACTTTCCATTTTCTTATCTAGAGCAACGGATTTAGGGTTTTTATATTTTTTAAAATCAGATTCAAGATATGTTTTTGCATAGACATTTAAAGGCTCAGTTAACCAAGCGTCTTTATAATTAACATATCCCGACCAGGAGAGTCCATAATTTTCAGGATCTAGATCATCAGTCATATCAAAATAAAAGGCAGAAGAATTACTCATGATAACATTGTATCCTAAATTAGCAAACTTGTAAACCATATCTTCTCTCCCTCCTCCCCAGTAGTTATTCCAAACATATGGTGTGAATTTTATTCCATCAAAATTCCTGTTTATATTAATTGAGTTCTGTCCATCTTTTCCATGAACAAGTAAGACATCTTCCCATCCACTAACATCTACATTCCTGTCATTAAGTAGGTAAATAACCCTTCTAAATGCATTTTCAACAAGATTATCAAAGGTAATTGTCTTATTAACATTGACAAATTCTTGACAAATTGGTGAACCAATCCAGGCTCCATAAGGTAATTCATCACCACCTAAATGGAAATTTTTAAGTTTAACACCTGCATCGTCAAACATAAAATAGAGCTCATCGATTACTTTTTCAAAAAACTTAAAGCTACTTTCTTTGCATATTGATATTACGTTATCATTATAACCTTGTGCAGATATATATCTACTCTGATCATTAAGGTCTGATAGTAGGTATTCCTCGGCCTTAAGAGTATCATTTAGTTCTAAATATTTAAAGTACCTTGATTCCATGGCTTTTACAGCTGCTCTTGAGTGAGCTGGAAAATTTATTTCGGGTATAATTTCAATATTTCTTTCATTAGCATATTTAACAATTTCAATAAATTCACTTCTTTTTAAATAACCTGAACCATATAACATATTAGGCTTAGAACCAGAACCATAAGCAGGATTTAAGTGATCTCTCTCATCAGGAGTATAGCCTCTTTTTGAGCCAATATCAGTTAATTCTGGTAATCCAGAAATTTCTATCCTCCATCCTTCATCATCTGTGATATTTAAATGGAACTTATTTAATTTAAAATAATGCATGAAATCAAGAAGCTGTTTAATCTTCTTGGGACCATAATAATTTCGAGATATATCTAGGTGGATTCCTCTGTATTTAAATCTAGGCATATCATGAATTTGATAGTTAGAAATGAAGTCAGACCCCTCAAGTTTTGCATTAACCAATAATTGAAACAAACTATTTAAAGCATATGTTAACCCTGATT
>JAYPDR010000126.1:0-3036 GCA_038125345.1 Marinoscillum sp.
ATATGGAGCACAAAGTTTAATTGCTCTCATTCCACTTTGAGCTAAAACTTTGAAGTTTGATTGCCCTGAAGACTGCATTTTAATTTTATCTTCTGCTGTATGTTCAGCACTAATAATGCTGCCATCTTCTTTGAATTGTAAGTTAATTTTAAATGTTTTATCTACATTTGAAGGTAGACCTAACGGTATACTCCAACAACTGTATATCTTTTTCATTAACTGGCTCATTTCTGCTTCTGTTAATTGTAAATCATTTTTTAATGAATTCATCTCTGCTAGAAGATTTTTTAAATCATCATTATTAATTTCTGAATTATTTTGATTATTTGAGGAAGTATTTGATGAATTTATTTCATTTAATAATTTCTTCTCCCTCATTGGATCATAGGTATTTTCAACATCACAAGTATCTTGGATAGAATAAGACAATCTTCCTGCAGCAACCTCATCATCAATATGCTTGCTAAACTCATCAGTGATACCAGGTTTCTTCTCAACCAATATTGATACTGTATGGTTTTCTATGTCAAAACTCATTTCAATATTCATTACTTTTGTAAAAGCTTCAGTTGATCTTTGAGACATCTGTGAAGTGTGAACTAAATTAGATGAAACAATTACAGTCCCGAAAGATTGATTTATATTATGAACAGCTAAACCACTTTTAGCAGGTGTTATAACTTTTATAGTTTTAGATTCTAAATCAATTACAATTTCTGAACCTTTGTCATAATTAGGTTCTAAATTACAATTTCTATAAATTATTTGTGAGTAAGAACTTGAGATAAATAAAATTTTTAAAACAATTATTAAAAATAATTTTTTCATTTAATAAGGTAGCTTATTAATTTTGCTGCATGAATAATAATAAATTGTTTCAACTTTTTTAAAAGTATTAGAAGTTCCAATTTCTTCCATATAATAGGATGCCCAAGTAAGTGACAGATCTTGCTTATTAAAAGTATATTGATCTTTATCTTCGGTTCCAATTGATATGTAGCCTGGCTCGTCATATATTAAAGGAAGATTTCTGTTAGCTTCTGTAACCTTACTGCAGTCACCTAATGCACATTCTTTTGTTTTAACTAACATTCCTAAATAAGTATATTTTTTGTTTTCTAAATCTAATGAAAAATAGTCGTTACTAATTGTACCTGGATCAGGATCGTTATCTAAACAAGATAACAAAATCGGTTTTGCATAAGCACCTCCACTTAGAACCAAGGTTAATAGAATGGTGAGGAAGAGTTTTTTCATTGTAAATTTATTTTATCCAATAAAGCTTTACCTTGTTTTGAATTTCTTCTTCTGATTTTTTCCATTCTGTCAAATTCTTCAGGACCATATGCTTCAATAGACTCACCTTGATCATAAACTCTCAACTGTTTTTCCCCAAATGTATCATTAGATTGTCCTAAAATTTCATCTATTCTCAATAGTTCATCATTAACTACTTCAAGTTCTTTATTAATTTTATCTTTTTCTGAATTTCTTAGATTATTATCTTTTAATTTTTTTAAATAATTTAAACGTTTTGTTGTCAATTTTGAAAATTCATCAATCAATAAAGCGTTATTTATAGTTTCATTAATATTGTAACTTTGTGCCCTATTCTGTGATTTAATATTTCTCTCCTGATCAGTGTTTTTTCCAATCTTGGAAAATCTATTTAAAATGAAAGAATAAATAATCACTGGTATTGCTATTAACAAAAAAGAATAAATTGTGAGACTAGAAAAAAATTTTAAGGCTTCAATCCAATGAGAGCTTTCAGGTAAATATATTAATGAGTAATTAAATGTATCTGTTTGTTTATGGAATACCAAAACAAGCACCATCCAGGCAATAAAAAGAAAAATATTTTTGTAACGTTTCATTTAGTTTTTACTGAATACCTGTCACTATGAAATAAATAACAACTAATGCCACTCCTGTATTAATCCATTTTTGCATAGCGCTTCTATTTTTAACAATATCTGGATGATTACTAAAATTACAGTATCCCCAGATACCAACAGTCAGGATTAAACCTATGATTTTCAACAATGCTGTTTCTTCACTCATTTAATTTAAAACTGTAATTACATTATCTGAATTTATAAACCTCTTCATTCTAGGTTTTAATTGTTTAGTTTCACCATTTAGGAGATTGTAAATTTTAATTGACGATAACCATTTATCTAAATCCTTATTAAATTGTTTTGGTAAATCATTATAATTTTGAAATTTCTTAGACATTATTAAAAGGTCACCATCCTTACTACGATTGTCTTGTGTTTCAAAAAAATAATGAACCATTGCACCTATTACAACTTTTTCTTTTTTATCAATCCACAAAAAACCTTTCTCTGGGCACGATTGATATCTGCAACCGCTAACTATAAAATACCTTTTGTTATTAATTTGTGTTTCTTCAAACTCTGCAGCACTATTTCTTAAAAGCTCATACAAGCTTTCATTAATAGGATTGTTTCCTCTGCCAATTCCAAGATAAAATTTTAAATCATTTAATTCTTTAGTTAACTCTGTATCAAAATTAATTTCATCAATTATAACTTTTGGTTCATCTTTAGAGTCTAGAAAATCATATAAATCAGCATAACTATTGCTAATAAATAGCATGTAAAAAAATAGGATTGAAAAAAATTTTTTTACCATCTTTTAAGTTTTTCATAAATTAATTCTAAAACTTCATAATTATTTTTCTCAGGATATAGAGAACACCACTCCATAAATTCTGTATAGAGTTGATCCTGTGTGTAATTTTTGCCGATATCCAAATCATTTTCAAAGTTACGCCCAGTGATATAAGAAGCTATATGTGTAGAAATGATAGTTTTATGATTTAATTCATTCACATTTTTATTTATTATTTTACATGATACAATATTTAAAGCTGTGTATCCAAAAGCACTCCCAGATAGAACCAGGGTGAACAGAATAGTGAGGAGGAGTTTTTTCATTTATTCACTAACTATAATGACTTTTAATATAGCAATTCCAAGTATTACAATTAAAGCAAATAACCATCGTGGT
>JAYPDR010000127.1:0-3016 GCA_038125345.1 Marinoscillum sp.
TTTTTATGCGCAACACCATACGCAAGCGAGCTTTCGACGGCTTTTGCGCATAAAAAAAGCCGATGCAAATGCATCGGCTTTTGGTGTGCTTAAGTGGGCCCTGCTGGATTCGAACCAGCGACCCCCTGCTTGTAAGGCAGGTGCTCTGAACCAACTGAGCTAAGAGCCCGAAATAGTGAGCAAATCTAAATCTATTAATCAATTATTCCAAGTTCAAATTTGTGAGTTTTTATGTGAAAATATTAGATTGAACTTTTACTTAGATACCTTATTTGTAATTAGGAAATAGAGTAATGCTACTGAAAGGATTCCAACCAATTTCTGATACCCTAAATCTGAAAGTAAGCGAGTAAAATTTGAGACAACATCAAGATCAAAGAGCCTTACAGATGTTGTGAGCTGAAACAAGACAGCTGCAGAAGCAAACGCCAGAGTAACTCGTGTTAAGAAGTTTATATTTTCAACTATTTTTTTTCTTAACTCATCAAATTTATCACTCATAAAAATTTAAAAAAGAAGTAAAAAGCCGCCAATTGGCGGCTTTTTGAAAATAATTAAATGTTAATTTTATCGGATCATTTATTTTACTCTACTCCATAAAATGAGAAGAACTAACAGTCCAACAAAACCTCCGCTGCTTAAGTCGCCAACAATTGCAGAAATGTTACTTATAACACTACCGAAAGGGCTAGCACCGAAAACAACTTCAATTGCAACACTTAATCCTATAAGTGATACAACTAAGCTAGTAACTCCAGCAATGAAGCCACCCACTTGTTTCATTATAGCATCCATATTAATTTATAATTTGGTTTCCAGAATCTATTAATATTTTATAAAAGATTAAAATTTAAAAATTAAATTTTAAATACATAGATATAACAAAATTATATTTTGTTTTTTGAAATAAAACTAGAATATACCTACTAAATATTTTGTGAGAAATTAGTTAGATGGGGCTGAGTTTTTATATGCATGCCCATCAGGGAGATTCCCCTCAAGACCCCATTTATGTGCAAGATAACCCTCTGCCTTCTGCACTTCGCTAATATCTGTCCCACCAGTTCCAGGAATATCCGCAACATGAAAAAACTCTGCCAACCTACCGTGTAATTTTTTACCACCTCTTTGACGCATAATTCGTAAATCTGTTGTAGCATCCATAGAAAGAGAGTACGGATCTATGTCAGTTCTTGTAGTACCGTCTAGTCTTCCAAAAATTTGATTACCAGATTTATTAAATATAATTGAAACAATAACCCAAGTACTTGAAGGAATACTTACAGTAAAATCATTTTTAGCGATTCCTGTACTAATGGAGTTCGCACCATCATAATCTATTTCTCCAGGCCAAGACCCTACGGCAGCACTACTTACAGCATAAGTTCTTGTTCCTTCAGCACTAAAGAAGCTATCTTTGGTGTCATCAGCGGTTATCCACTGAAATACTCCAATAGCCCAATGGTTTCCATTACTAGACCAAGACACATCAATAGCACTAATCAGGCTTTCAGCCCCATCAAATAATAATGTGCTCAGGCCATTCAAATTATTAGATACTACTACTGGAGATCCATCAACTGTAAAAGTAGTAGATCCTGATTTGTCTGTAATTGATGTAATTTCATTAGATCCATTCACAGCAAAACTACTTGCGTCAGAGGCATCTAACCATGAGTCTGGACTAATACTTAATGCTGGAGACCAAAGACTTTTTTTGTGCTGAACACCTGCGAAAGAGGGTAGAATTGACTGAGAATTAAGCTCAGAATACGAGATTAGAAAAATAAAAAAAATAAAAAATCTCATAACTTATAATTTAACAATTTTATTTGACACTAATGGCTTTGCAGCAAAGGCAACATAAGACAAGTATACTAAACCTATGAGCAATGAATGCATACCAACTTTTAACCCAAACACTTGCCCTAAAAAAGCAATAATAAATGGAAAAATTGCTCCACCAACTATCCCTGTAAGAAGAATCCCTGTAAATGTCGAGTGATTTTTAGAGACAGAGTTCAGTCCTAATGATATCATCACTGACCACACACCAGAGATAGAGAATCCCAAAAGTTTAAAAGATAAAACTGAAATCTCTGCATCTCCATATATAGCGGTTAAAACTAAAAGGGATGAGGTGAGAGAATAAATATTTAATAGCTTTTTCTCACTTATAAGCTTAATTAGAAAAAGACTTACTACTGTACCAATAGTTAAATTTCCCCAAAATGTTGAGATGACCTCAACCCCAACTCTCTCAGGGTCAAGAGCATGGTACTGGAAGAGAAATTCTGAGGACCAATTATTTATACCCTGCTCTACTCCTACATAACAAAATATTCCAAAAAAATAAAAATATGTTGATCTCTTCTTAAGAAATGACAGAAGGGAATATACGTCTAACTTCTCTTCAGAGTGGTTTTCTTTACTTGGTAGCTTAAGAAAATATAAAACAACTAGAAGTATAACCACTGAAAATATGAAACAAAAATAAATCATCATCCATGGAGAATTTTTAAAACTTGTAAGCACAAAGTTTCCATCATTTTCTAAAAGAAATCTGTAAAATATAGGGCTCATGAACGAAGCAGAACCAAAAGCTAACTGACCAATTATAGAGAAGAATGCGAAATTTTCACCAGAGACAGCCTGCCTAAGCAAAGGATTTATTGCTACCTGCAGGATAGCCATCCCTGTGCCTATGAGAAAAAAAGAGATAAGAAATGAGATGTACCCTGGAAATGCGATAATTATCCCTGCACCAACAGATGAGATCAAAAAAGCAAAAGTCATAATGACTTTACCTCCATATCTCTCGAGAAAGATTCCTGAAGGGATTGAGAATACTCCGTAAGAGAAGAAGAAAGAAAGTGGCAAGAAAGATGCTAATACTAAGCTCAAGTTATACGTTTTAATGAACTGGGGGATGAGAGGTCCAATAATATTTGTGATAAATGATATCACAAAAAATACTACCATAACAAAAAGGACAAGCCTCAAATTAAACTTCATG
>JAYPDR010000128.1:0-3000 GCA_038125345.1 Marinoscillum sp.
AAAAATTTCTTATTTAAGAAGCTGACATTAATAATTCGTTCCTATTGTGGGGTTACAATTTCTGTATGCCCATACGCTATTAAACCCCCACACTAGGTTAAAACTTCACATAAATAATCATTATCCCATTATCATTTGTGAGATTGCGTAAAATCCTAGGATTGGGTAGGTTTGGTGTATGAGGAAGTTGATATTAATTATTTTTATATCTTTGATGTGGAATACATTTGCTGTGGCGGAATGTATTAAAGGGAATTGTGTGAATGGTATTGGAACTTTTGAAATGAAAGGCGTGTACACTTATACTGGCCAATTCAAAAATGGTAAAGCCGACGGTAGAGGAGAAGTTGTTCATTCTAATGGGAATAGATATGTTGGTGAAGTAAAAGAAGACAAATATAATGGTCAAGGAATTTTTTATTATGCAGATGGAGGAAAACACGAAGGTCAATTTAAGGACGATAGATCAAATGGACAAGGTACTAGATATTACGCTAACGGAGATAAATTTATTGGTGAATATAAAAACGGTGTAGCTGAAGGACAAGGCACATTTTATTTTAAAGATGGAGACATTTTGGTTGCTAAATTTAAAAATAATAAAGCAGAAGGACAAGGAACAGTTACATACGCTAACGGAAATAAATATATCGGAGAATTTAAAAATAGTGAATTTAATGGGCAAGGTACTTTGTATTATGCTGACGGAAGTAAATATATCGGAGAATTTAAAAATAGTGAATTTAATGGGCAAGGTACTCTGTATTATGCTAACGGGGATTATTGTACTGGCAAGTTTAATAACGATAAGTGTTTGGGCAAGATTGTAAAATTAGACACAGATAAACGAAATAAAATAGCCGAAGCAAAGTTAGCTTGCGAAGATTTAGGATTTACACCTGGCACTGAAAAATTTGCAGAATGTGCTTTAAAACTATCAACAGAAGGTTCAGAAAGAACATCTTCGAATAGATCTTCAGACGGAGGTGGAGGAGTTAATTGGGGTGGTGTGGTAGATACTGTTGAAAGACAAAGACAAGAAATAGAAAGACTTAACAGAGAAAGAAGTAATAACGGCAATACCAGAGTTTGTAGTTATGTAGGCAATTCGATTGTTTGCAAAGACCGCGGGTACTAATCGAATATTATCCCATTATCATTATTGATAAACTAGATGATTGCCTTGGTCATCGAGATTAGGTAGATTTATTGAACTATGAATACCCTTCTTAATTTACCAGAAAGTTATGAATTTAAATGCACCAATGAAAGTAGGTTAAGAATTTTTAGATATCCAGACAGAACAACAATAGAAATTTCAAATATTGATTATCAAGACGGAGATCCAGATGAGCATTCTATTAATTTAATTGATAAGAGAATTTCAGTTTTAATTGGGAAAATAGACGACTCAAAAAAGAAAGGAAATAAACATTGGGGAACTTTAACTAATTATGACGAAGATGTTTCAATTCAGATTGCTTTTTTAGATAAAGAATTCCAAGAGTTAGTTGTGTCTTTAGAAAATATTTCTAATACAAATAATCTTTATATTGGCATTGATATAAATGGTAAAGAAGCCAAAAAAAAGAAATCAGAATCCACTACATATTTAATCGAAAATGCTAAAATTGTAAGGTTAATTAAATGATTGATTTAATAGTTATAACTGACGAGTGATGAAGAGTTTATTTAAATGGATAGCCATTGTTTTTATAGGACTTATTGTCCTTGGCATAATTGCAACCATTCAAGAAAAGTCTGATGATAAAGAAGCTTTGGAAAGATTAAACAAACAAACCCAAAGTATTAAAAATTGTGTAGAGACCTTGGGCAACGGAGTTTACAAAGATCAATCCTTGTCTTGGAAATTAGATAACTGTAACGCTAGTAAATGAAAAAATTTATATCGATCATAGTTCTATGTTTGGCGTGGAGCGGGAGTGCTTATGCTGAAATGCTAAAACTTGAAAAATGCTATAGTGAAAATGATTTTGCACTCCTTGATAATGCACAACAAAAATGGACAGAAGAAAATTATCTTTCAACTACAATTTGGGTATTAGACAAAGTTGAAAATTCTATTTATCCATACAGTTCATATGTAGACGACATTACCAATAATGAAAGGTACAGTTTATTTCATCGAACAGAAGAAAGTTCTTTCTATATAAAATACCAAGACGGTATTGTTACTGATTACGATGCTTTAACAGAATTTTTTTATAACTACAATAAATCAAAATATGAAAAAGAATATAAGAAGCCATATCCAGATGAAAGAGTAACAGTTACAGATTATAAAATTATTAATTACACTACTGATAAAATTATTGCTCAAAGAACAAATTATTTTGAAGAAGGACAATTAAAATTAAAGATAAGTGAGAGGAATTTAATTTTTGATTTAAATGCCAATACTGTGGATTTTAGTATTAATTCTTACAATGCAAAACAGGAGTTAGAGGAAAGGAGAAATTTTAAACATTATTGTCAACCTCCAAATTATGTAGGCCAAGAAGTTAAAGCTTCAAATAAACCAAATGGAAAAAGCAATGAAAGCGGCTTATTCAAAAATATATTGGGAGGAATATTAAAGAAATGAAAAAACTATTAATTAAAATTTGGAACGGAAATTTAGAAATGGTCAAAACATTTTGGCTCGTAAATGTTTTAGGCAGCATCCTTGTTGGTATTCCATTGTTATTGGGTGACATTTATTATGATTATTTAAATGAATTTTTATCTATCATCATATTATTGTTTTTTATTTTATATTGTGCTTATTTTGTGTTTGCCACAGTTGCTACCTGGAGAAGCTCAACAATTTATATAAATCAGAAAAAAAAGAAGAAGCTTAAGCCCTTTTGGGGCTATGCTGTTAAAACAGTAGTTGTAATAAGTGTTTTAAGATCTTTTGGTAGTTTAGTTTCTTTTGTAATCGCTTAAATGAAAAAACTGTGCCTAACTTTATTTGTAGTTTTAGTTTGTTTTGGATCA
>JAYPDR010000129.1:0-2949 GCA_038125345.1 Marinoscillum sp.
TGTTACCATATTTTTTACATAATCTGCGTGACCTGGACAGTCTACGTGAGCGTAGTGTCTATTATCAGTCTGATATTCTACGTGCGCAGTATTTATAGTGATACCCCTTTCTTTTTCTTCAGGAGCATTATCAATTTGATCAAAGTCTCTCTTCTCTGCTAATCCTTTGTCAGCAAGTACTTTAGTGATTGAAGCAGTTAGAGTAGTTTTACCATGATCAACGTGACCAATAGTCCCAATATTTACATGGGGTTTAGATCTATCAAAGGTTTCTTTTGCCATAATTTTAAAATTTAACTCAAATTTAACTTATTTAAACAATTTTTCAATTTTTTACAATTTTAATTGAGCCGATGACGGGAATTGAACCCGTGACCTCTTCCTTACCAAGGAAGTGCTCTACCCCTGAGCTACATCGGCATTCTGAGCGGGCGAAGAGATTCGAACCCTCGACCTACAGCTTGGAAGGCTGTCGCTCTACCAACTGAGCTACGCCCGCTTATTATTATAATTTAAGTGGGGGGAGCAGGATTCGAACCTGCGAAGACATAAGTCAACAGATTTACAGTCTGCCCCATTTGACCGCTTTGGTATCCCCCCTTCTTAATATCTACAATATTTTGCCCATAAAGCTCAAAGGTCTGCAAAATTATATTGTTTTTTAATTATTACAAATTTTTGATTATAAATTAGACAGAGCTAAAAAACTTACTAAGTTTAAATAGACTGCAATAATTTTTTTATTTAGATTTATATTCACAAAATGAAATATAAAAGAATACTATTAAAATTAAGTGGGGAGGCATTAATGGGAAGTAAAAATTATGGTATTGATTCTAAATTACTCGAGAGTTACTCTAATCAAATAAAGAAAATTCATGATCTAGGAATTGAAATTGCAATAGTAATTGGTGGAGGTAATATTTACAGAGGGATGGAAGCTGAAGAATCTGGTATAAACAGAGTTCAGGGAGATTATATGGGAATGATGGCTACACTAATAAATAGCATGGCTCTTCAAAGTCATCTTGAAAAAATTGGATGTCATACAAGACTAATGTCTGGGTTTAATGTAGATCAAGTTTGTGAACCTTTTATTAGGAGAAGAGCAATCAGACATCTTGAGAAAGGAAGAATAGTAATTTTTGGCGCTGGACTTGGCAAGCCTTATTTTACAACTGACTCTACTGCAAGCTTAAGAGCAATTGAAATAGAAGCTAATGTCGTTCTCAAAGGTACTCGAGTCGATGGTGTATATGACTTTGATCCAGAAAAAGTAAAAGATGCAAAAAAATATTCAGAGTTATCTTTTAATGAGGCTTATGAAAAAAATCTTAATGTTATGGATATGACAGCCTTCACTCTTTGTAAAGAAAACAATTTACCAATTATTGTATTTGATATGAATAAACCTGGTAACCTCATCAAGTTAATGGAAGGAAAAAAAATTGGAACTTTAATATACTAATTATGGAAGAGATTGATCTAATATTAGATGATACAAAAGAAAGAATGGATAAATCTATTCAGTTTCTTTTAACAGAATTAAAAAAAATTAGAGCAGGAAAAGCTAATCCAAATATGCTAGAAGGGATAAAGGTTGATTATTATGGCTCACCAACTCCTATTATTCAAGTAGCATCAATTACAACACCTGATCCAAGAACAATTTTCATTAAGCCTTGGGAAAAAACGATTACTCAAGGTATTGAGAAAGCTATAATGAACAGTGATCTAGGATTAAATCCTCAAAACGATGGTGAAAATATAATAATTAGTATACCCCCTCTAACTGAAGAGAGAAGGATGATGTTAGTTAAGCAAATTAAGGGAGAAGGTGAGAAGGGAAAGATCAGTATTCGATCAGTAAGAAAAGAATCTAATGAGATGATAAAAAAACTATCTAATGATGGAGTATCTGAAGACTCTATAAAAAATGGAGAAAATGAAATTCAGAGAATTACTGATTCCCAAATCATTAGAATAGATGAGATCATAAAAGCAAAAGAAACTGAATTAACTACCATCTAGATAATATCTTTTCTCTCTAATCTTTTTCTCAACTTTTAAAGGGACTAGGCCTTTTATGCTTAAATTATTCTTTATTTTTTCTCTAATAGTTGATGAGGATATTTCAAATAAACAATCTGAGAATAAATTATTTGAGTCTTTATCATATCTTGGATAGATAATTATTTTAAAATTATCTTTTATATAATTAGCTTTTTTCCATGAATTGAGGTGAGCAAAATTATCATCCCCCATTATAATACTATACGTATTCTCTGGGAATTTTTTTATTATCAACTGTAAGGTTTTGTAGGTATAGTTCGGAATCGGTAAATCAAATTCAATCTTAGATAAAACAATTTGATTTTTATTCTTCAAAGCAATTTCAATTAATTCACTTCTCGCCTCTTTGCTTAACAAAGATTTTTTATTGGGACTCTGAGGAGATAATACTAACCAAATTAGTTCAACTTGTTTCTTCTTAATTATTTTTTCTGCTAGACCTATATGACCATTATGAATTGGATTAAAAGAACCAAAAAATAACCCTATATTCATTCAGATAAAAATTTAGAAACAATACCTAAAATAGACTCTTTAGTTTTTTCAATGTTATCATTCATTATAACATAATCAAAATTATCCTTTTGAGAAATTTCATTTTTTGCTTTTTTTAATCTCTCATTAATTTTTTCAATTGAGTCAGTCCCTCTATCAATAAGTCTTTTTTCTAAATCTAAAATAGAGGGGACATCAATAAAAACTGAAATAGAATTCTTACCAAAATATTTTTTCAAATTTAATCCTCCAACTACATCGACATCAAAAACTATATTTTTCTTCTCTTCAACAAGCCTTGAAATTTCTTTTTTCAATGTTCCTTTAAAATCATTTTTATAAACTTCTTGCCACTCAATAAAATTCTGTTTTTTTATATTC
>JAYPDR010000130.1:0-2940 GCA_038125345.1 Marinoscillum sp.
ATGTGTTCATAGGAATATTAAATTCCTCATAAACTTCTCTTGGTGATAAATATTTCTTAACGCTCATAGTAGAGCGTAAATCAAAAAAATGGATTTTTTTCTATTTCCTTAATAAATTTTTAAATCAAAAAGGTATCAAGAAAGATTAAAATTATTCAAATAATCTTTAACGTGTAAGGTTCTTGTGTTTTTCCATTTATCAGCTGCATGAAATTCTCTATCTCTTAAAATGCTAATATTTTTCATAGTGACCTTATCTTTAGGGATTATGTATAAATCATCACTTTCTGGAACAATTATTGCGAAGTAATCAAAAGCGTCTTTTGCATATTCCCTATGGCCAGATCCAAGAACAACACATCTCCAAACTTTTTGATCTTTAGAATAATAAGCGGTTTTAGTTTGTATTCGAAAATAATTATTATTTTTTTCTACAACAAAGTCTATTTCATCACTATCACTTACGGGCTCATAAACATTAAAACCTTTTTCTATAAATTTTAAAATAGCTTTTCTTTCTGAGATTTGGCCCTTTACTCTAGCGTCCATTATTGAATTGCCTCATAATTCTCAAACCAAACATCAGTATCAATTTGCAAATCTTTATCTTTGTAATATCTGATTATTTCTGGATAAAATCGCAAAACCACCTTTTCTCTAAATTTCAAATTATCATTAGGGATTACATAAGTGTAATTTGTTGCCATACAATTAACTATTATAAAATCAATGTTAGGATATTTGTAATTAGTACTATTTGAGTTTGTTCCTTTTTCTCGATGATAGAAGTTTGCACCTGATAATTGCCAATTAATATTAGTAGAGTATTTATCAATTAAAGATGCGCATTTAACTTGGACTTTAAAAAATTTATTATTTTTATAAATCAATAGATCTTCTTCAACGTTATGAATTGCAGGTTTAAAAACTCTTATGTCGTTTGCTACTAATTTATTAATAACTATATTTGTTGAAATTGTTTCCCAAGCTTTATTATTATTTCTCCCTTTTAAATTTTTTAAAAGGTCCTGACTTTCTTTAGATAATTCCTTTTTATTCTTTTCGAAACTTATTCCCAACTTCAGCGCTCTTTGAACTACTGCACTTTTTGATCTCCCCATAGCGTTAGCAATAGATACTGAATTAACACCATTCTCTCTTAAAACTTTTATGATTTTATCTTCGTCCGCAGTAAATCTCCTGTTTCTCATTAATAACTCCCAGGATAAAAATCGTTTTTACCGTCTTTAGCTCTTTGTTTTCGAGCTTTAATTAAATATTTCATTAACGGACCGTGCTGATTAATAAACTTTGTGTGTAGATCGTTTTCATTTTTATATTCACGATAAACAATTCTTTCTAACCATTTGTTTGGGATAACCCTTTTATTTTTAGGATTCTTTTTTAATGACTCCAATTTCTTTTCAAAAATAATTTTGAAGTCTGCGGTTTTAACAGCTGATTTAATAGCACCGTCGATAGTCCATTTACCAAGCCAATGATAAAAAAATAAAATTAAAGCAGCATCAACAATATGCTTTGGCTCTCGCATACCTGTTATTTTTCTTCTGTCGATTTTCTGTTTTACAAAATCAACATTTCCAGATTTGTATTGTTCGAATAAATAATCTTTTAAATGCTGTTCGCGTGTCTTGCCCTTGTTGCCCATAACCTATTTATAATTCAACAAGCAGCAAGGCTCAAGCAGCTATTCAGTTTTTAATTTTAACTGAACAACGTTATTTTCTGCGGTGTTAACTTCAACTGAATTAGAAAAATCATCTAAAGCATTTTCAACATCTTCATTAACAATTTTTGCATACTTCATAGTAGTTTCAATTCTATTATGACCTAGCTGCGTCTGAACTATTTTTAAATTTTTACTTCTTCTCAACAATCTAGTCGCGAAGCTATGACGTACTTGCTTCAATGGCATATATGGAATGTCACATAATTTTAAAAGTTTAGACCAGGTTGTTCTAATATCTTGAATGTGTGGGCATTTAGAATTTTTATGTCCACTAGGAAAAATATGTTCTTCTCTACCTGGTAAGACTTTGTAATCACCATTCATTAACGATCTACGCATTGTTTGAACAATATCCAAAGTCATTGGAGCTACTTGATATTCCTTACTGCCAACCTTTGAATCAGCATAAAATATTTTTTTAGTGTGTTCATTAATCTGGCCCCACTGACAACTAAATCCCTCACTTTCAGCTCTTCTCCCCGCTGATAATAAAAAAGCAATTGCCAGGCACGGAATTAAATTAAGATTATTTTTAATATAGTAATTAGTGTTTAATCGATTTGTCCTGGAGTCTTTAACGAAAGCTCTTCTGAATAATTTAATATACTGTTCATCAGATAAAACGGTTGTCGTTTCAGCTTCCTTGAACAAATATTTCTTTGGTATTTTACAAGGGTTTTCTTCAGTAAATATTTTGCTTTCAATAGCAAAGTTAAAAACAATTTTTAAATACGCAACAAACCTATTTGCTACATAACCACTCTTTGCCCTAATTGCAGCGTGGACCGCTTTAGCTTTTTGATTTGTGAACTTTGATATTTTGATATCCTTAATTGAATAAGTAATTGCGGCCTTACAAGCAGCATCTAAAGTATTTTCAAATAACCAAACTTTAAATGTGTTCTTAATCCCCTCAATGGTCTTTTGCTTATAACCATAGTTTTTATTTAATCGTTCTTTGTAGAATTTATTAACCAACTCACCGACAGTAATTTCACCTTTTATTTTTTGCTTTTCATAAAAAGGATCTTGTCCTGAATCTATTGCACCTTTTAATTTAACTAATCGTGAAATAGCAGCTGTTCTAGATATGCCCGTTAATCCTGAAGCAGCGCCAAGTTTTAATTTACGAGGTGATTTACCTTTGGGTCTGTACAACAAGCACCAGGATTTTGACGTAATATCATTTC
>JAYPDR010000131.1:0-2872 GCA_038125345.1 Marinoscillum sp.
TTACTGACATTCCACATTTACTGCACGAATACGTAGCCATATTTCTCCTTTGTTAAATTTATTATATCAGTTTATGACTAGCTAGCTAGCTAGAAAAATAAAAATTAACGTCACAAATTTATTTATTAAATACATTAAGATTTATTTTGATTAAAATTTTTTAGAATAATTATAAGATAATAATGAAGAATTCAGATTATTATTTTTATTTTTAGTATAATAAAAACCAAAATTATAAGTGGAGTCTTTAATTTTATTTATTTCAGAAAAACCTATTCCAGCAGTAATAAAAGTGTCATTTTTATTTTCATCTACAATATCAAAATTAGATCCAGTATATTTAATTTTTGCCTTTGAGCTTGTACCTTCTAACTTTTCCTCATGACTAACATATGTTGAAATACCAAAACTTTTTGAAATTTGTTCAACATTTTTGAAGTTTTTATCTAAAGCAAAACCTATTTCAGGTTTAATAATTAAAAGGTTTTCATTTTTAACAGCTAAAGCTAAATCTCCTCCAGTTTCATCTAGATCATCTTGAATTATATAACTAATATTAGTTGAAAATGATGGGACAAAAGTAAGATCATTTTTTAAAAAATAAGATCGTTTAATATCTACTGTTACATCTGCTCCATAGTTATAGCTTCTACTTTTAAGAGTTTGCGGTGTTCCATCAGTTATTTTTCTATCTAAATCACCTCTTGAAATATACGTTCCAAGGTTTATTCCTAATGTAAATTGATCATATTGCTGATTTTGATAAATCATTGCATGTAAAGTACTTGTTTTATTTTGACCGTAACTATCATCAAAATCATTATCATTCGATGAATATCCTAAACTCCAACCTTGCTCAATTTCATCAGTTAAATTATTTTGATTTCCAATTAAAATCCCAGTAGTTGTTGATTCATAACCTGCATCACTTCCTATTTTTTCTTGGTTCGCTTGATCAGCAAAAGTTCTTAAAAAAAATGTGCTACCTTTACTTTTTAGTGAGAATAAATCTTTATTGCTAAAAATACTTGCCATCGATTTAAAATCAAAATCATTAATTATATTACTTTGAAAACTATTTTGTTGTAAATCCATATTCAAATCACTTAAATTTAAGGAAGCATAATTATTTCTAGTCAAAGAATTTACACTTGGACTTGATAAAGCACTTGAAACAGATCTTTTAAAAGTTGAATGATTTTTAAAACTTTGACCATTAGTACTTTTAATTGTTGCTCCCTCAATTTGACTTGCTACTTTTTCTAATTGAATATCTGATAAATTATCTAAAGTAGAGGTTAAGGAAGTATTTGATTGATCAGTATTGATTTGCTCTAATACACTCAAAATCTTATTTAATTTTCCAGTTATTCTTGAAGTATAGCCTGTCCTTGAATTTGATATAATTAAATCCCAAGTATCATTATCTCCGGTTGCTAATCTAAGCTCCCAATTATAACTACCTGAAGTGCCAGATCTTGTTGATCCAATAAAACCAGTTGTTAAACCATCAATAACAGAAGAGTAAGTGCCAGCAGATAGGTTAGAATTATCTGAGTCAATTGCAAAATTAGTTGAACCAGTTGAATTAGAAAAAATAACTTTACCATAGGAGGAGGAGTCAATAATAATTTTGTAATTTTCTGGAAGTTTTCCATTATATTTAACTGGATCACTTGCGCCCTGATAATTAGAAAAAGTCACAATTTTTCCACCATCTTGTCCGCAAAGAGAAACATCACCCATTCCAAAGTCACACATCCAATCTGTTGGGTCTGACCCTGCTACTGTTTCATCAGCCTGAATATCATATGTGTGTCCAGTTAATGTTCCTTTATTAACAAAATTTGTTATCTCACTTGGTCTATCAGTTGACTGATTACCTGCGTTTCTTAGCTTAATTGCATAATTGCTTGAACTACCTGAAGAGACTAATGATCCGGTATTAGTGAAATTTATAATCTTTGAACCATCATCAAGATTAATTGCGCTTAAATCACCTGAAGCATTATTAGTTCCAGAAGTGTTTAAGTTAGTAATCGTTGGTGCTTTATTATTAGAATTACTTCCATGCATTCTCACTATTGCCGTTCCCCATGATCCAGGGCTTATTGAAGAATTAAAAGATGTTGAAATAGTTACATTGGTAGCTACTCTATCGGTTTGGCCTGCCTGTAATCTAACAAGTGCTTGTCCCTCCCGTGTAGAGTTTTCAGTATAAGTTCCACTCATATTAATTGTTCCAAAAGAAGAGTCGTAGCCATATACAAAACCTTCATAATAATCTCCTCCATAAGAAATATTTCCAGCTGAATTGATTGTTACATTAGTACTGTTATTAATATCGAAAGCTCTTTGACAACATGAGCCTCCACCAACAGTATTGTAAGTTATATTTCCGTTTTGATTAATAGTTACACTATCACTATTTACAATTTGGATGGCATCTGAATTATTATATTGAGTAACAATATTACCATTTAAATTTATTGTATTTCCAGATCCAGCATTTAACCGTATTCCTTCTCTTGCAGAGTTTGCACCGTTATTTGTAAGCGTAATACCAGAATTCAAAGTTAAATTATCAGAACCAGTTAAATTATATTGACCATTTCTATCTGAGCTTATTTCTAAATCAGCAGCATTAGTTAGTTTGCCAATTATTAAAAAAAAAAATACTAATACTATTATTTTTATTGAATAGTTATCTTGAAAGGTCAAATTTAATGATTTTTCACTTTCCAGTCTGTTTCAAAAGATACGTAATTTACTTGCAAGCATCGTCTTTCTTTGACTATTTTTTTCTTTTCCATGCCGTGCCAAGTATCAGGACCGCTGGTAAAAAAATATCCATAATTGTGCTTAAATGGGA
>JAYPDR010000132.1:0-2870 GCA_038125345.1 Marinoscillum sp.
AAACAACCTATTTTTTGCTTGCATTAAATAACTTCTCTTTCTCTTTTTTTGTAAGACTTGAGTAACCGCTTTCCGAAATTTTATCTAAAATAAAATCAATTTCATCTTGAGAAACATTGGTAGATGTTGTTGAATTTTGTGTTGTCTTTTTCTCTGAATAAGATGAAGATTTCTTGGTAAAAAAAATTAAAATATTAATTATTCCTTCTCCCATATTAATTCCATTCTGTAACTGTCTTATAAAAAGATAACCAATAAGTGCACCACCAAGGTGAGCTATTTCACCACCTGCATTTGATCCTGTGACATCAAAGAAGGATAGAAGTATATAAAATAAAGCAATATATTTTATCCTAACAGGACCTAAAAACAAAAGATAGAATGTGTAGTTAGGAAGTAGGGTAGCTGAGCCTGCTACTATACTAAATACTCCCGCTGAAGCACCTAACATCATAGATTCTGATACTCTATCACTATAATAAGGGATAATATTAAAAAGAGCCATATACATTAGACCTCCAATTATACCCCCTAAAACATAAAGTGAAATGACAGAATTATTGCCAATATTATCATGAATAATTTTTCCAAACCAATACAGAAAAAGCATATTCCAAAGTATATGACCAAAGCTTAAATGCATAAAAAAATATGTTATTAAAGACCATGGCTGTGTAATAAATGTTATGAAAGAAGAAGGTAACATGAGCTTGTTTATAAGAGTATTATAGATATTTGTTGCGCCAGATAATTTTAAAAAAATCCCAAATAAACTAAGTGCAACAAAAAAGAGAATATTTAATAGAATAATTTTAATTAATCCATTATTTTCTTTGTTCCATGCTTTTTTAAAATCCTCTATAATAAAATTTGCCATATTTAGTAGTATGTTCCGTATTTATTTTTCCAGTATCTCAAAATCATATAAGCAATGAGCATTCCACCAAGGTGGGCCAGATGTGCAACATTATCTCCTGGCATTCTATTAAACTCACTCCATAATTCATAAAACCCATAAACAAGAACTAGATATTTTGCTTTCACGGGTATCGGAGGAAAAAGAAGCATAAGCTGCATATTTGGAAATAGCATAGCAAATGCTAATAATATTCCAAATACAGCCCCCGAAGCACCAACCATTGGAATATCATTATTGTTTTTTAAAATAGTGTTACTAATACTTATACTTTCTTCTATGAACTCCTCGTTAGGATTTTCAGAGAAAGCGGAAATGAAATCATATAATTGATTATAGTACTCCTTGGAATTATTAAGAATAAATTTTCTAAAATTTTCGGGGGTTGGATTCTGCTGATATTCACTTACGTTTTTTTCTAATGAGTAATTTTCATAAAAATTCACACCAGAGTATAATATTCCAGCACCAACACCAGTAATCAAATAAAATGTAAAAAATTTTCTTGACCCCCAAACTCTTTCAAGTATAGGGGCGAATACAATTACTGCGAACATGTTGCTGAATAAATGACCAAATCCAGCATGAATCCACATATAAGTGAGAAATTGATATGGTTTAAAATTATCAGATAGAATATATCTTAACCCAAACTCTTCTATAAGAAAACTACTGGTAAAAATGAAAATTATTCCATTTATAATTAAAATATTTTTTGCGGCTGGGCTTAAGTTAAACATCAAAATAAATTTTCTACTTTATCAATACCTAATTCAATATAATTTTGTTTCCCATCAGGAGAGTATTTCGGGTTTTTACAAGCAAATAACCTATCAATTATAAGATTCATTTGTGTTTGACTGAGAGTCTTACTATTAATGATTTTAGCTTTTTTTACAAAGGACTTTACTATTAACTCTTTCTTAACTGATTGTAGGTCGGTATTATTGTTCTTAACTTCTTCTATGAAATTTTCAATAATTTCTTTTTCATTAATATCATCAAGTCCGCTTGGAATTCCATTAACAACCACAGAGTTTTTTCCAAAATAATCTATATCAAATCCAAGTGATTTTATATCATTTAAAATTTCTTGAATTATTTTAAAGTCTGAGGGTGAAAACTCTAAGTACTGTGGAAATAAATTCTGCTGAGTGTTTGAGTACTTATTTATATTTTTAGAATTAAACTTTTCGTAAAGTATTCTTTGCTGACAGTTTTTATGATTAAAAATTAGCAGTTTTTCACCAACTTGCTTAAAAATAAAATTCTCAAGAAATTGAACGGGTTTATTTTCATTTTCTAAAGAGTTAGTGCTTTCGAATAATAATTTATCAGAATTTTCAATCTTTACATTTTCAAAAATTTTCTCCCAGTCTTTTTTCTTTTCAGAATACAATTTATTAGAAGCTAATTCTTCTCTTGGTTTTATTTTAAAACTAATATTTTGAGTAAAATTAACATCAGCATCAAAATCAATAGATGGAGAGACATTATGTTTATCTAGTGATTTTTTTACAGATGACTTTATAAGATTATAAATTAATTTTTCGTCTTCAAATTTAATCTCGGTTTTAGTTGGATGGATATTTATATCAACTAAATCAGTATTTATAGAAATAAATAATACATAAAAGGGATATTTTTTTTCTTCTATTAATCCCTCGTAAGCATTAATGATGCCATGATTTAGATAATGATTTTTAATAAATCTATTATTCACATAAATAAATTGTTCTCCTCTTGTTTTCTTTGTATTTTCAGGTATCCCAATAAACCCATTTATAGAAATAGCCCCAAATTTTTCTTCACATGAAATTAAATTTTTTTCAAAGCTCTTTTTATAAATAGAAACTATTCTTTTTTTAAGGTTAGAGCTTTTTAAGTTATACAGTTCTGCTTTCTCATTAAATAATATAAATCCTACTTCAGGATGTGATAAAGCACATCTTAT
>JAYPDR010000133.1:0-2853 GCA_038125345.1 Marinoscillum sp.
GACAAGAATTAAATGATGTAACTTATGCAATATGTAAATCAGATTTTTTAATGTCTGATGAAAATCCTGAAAATATTAAAGGTCCTTTATCTTCATTATCAGAAGATCAATTCCCTGATAGAAAATTTGACTACATGATAACAAATCCACCATTCGGCGTCAGTTGGAAATCGGAAGAGGACTTTGTAAAACAAGAACAAAAAGACTCTAATGGAAGATTTTCAGTTGGAACTCCCCGAACATCTGATGGATCGTTGTTATTTTTACAACATTTAATTCACAAGATGGAAGTATCAGGTTCTAGAATAGGTATTGTTTTTAATGGTTCTCCACTATTTACAGGTGATGCGGGAAGTGGTGAGTCTGAAATTCGTAAATGGATTATTGAAAATGACTGGTTGGAATGCATTGTATCTCTTCCTGACCGGATGTTCTTCAATACGGGTATTACGACTTACATTTGGATTGTAACAAATAAAAAATCTCTTGATCGCAAGGGCAAAATACAACTAATCGATGGAACCTCGTTCTCAACCCTAATGAGAAAAAATCTTGGTGCTAAGGGTAAAATCATTGCCGAAGAACAAATTCAACAATTGTTTGATATGTATCAGAACAATGAAGAAAATGAGTTCTGTAAAATTTACCCAAATAGTTTCTTTGGATACACCAAGGTAGTTATTGAACAACCATTAATTGAAGATAATGTTTTGAAAACTGATAAGCAAGGAAATCCTAAACCAGATACTTCAAAACGAGATGTTGAGCGAGTTTCATTATCTGAAAATATTGATGAATATTATAATCTTGAAGTAAAACCTCATTTACCTGAGTCATGGGTTGATAGGTCTAAAGATAAAATTGGATATGAAATAAATTTCACAAAATATTTTTATAAATTTCAAGAACCAAGATCATTAGACGATATTTCTAATGATTTAAAATCTATTGATGATGAAATATTTGAAATATCCAAAGATTTATTGAATGAAAAATCATCTTAATTATAAAAAAACTAAAGTACCATGGATTGGTAAAATACCAACTGATTGGAATTTAATTAGAGGAAAATATTTATTTAATAAAATTAAAGAAATTAATAAAGATTTAAAATGTAAAAATTTATTATCCTTAACTTATAACGGGGTATTAAATAAAGATTTTTATGCAAACGAAGGTTTAAGACCAGATAATTATAATACCTATCAGTTATTTCAAAAAGATGATTTGGTTTTTAAAATGATTGATCTAGAAAATGTAAAAACAAGTAGAGTAGGAATAGTTCATGAATATGGAATTATGAGTTCTGCATATATTCGATTTCAACCCATAAAAGACAAGATATATCCAAAATTTGCATATTGGTTTTTTTATGATTTATACAATAAAGAGATTTACAATTCTATTGGTAGTGGAGTTAGGTCGACACTAAGTTCAGATGATATGTCAGAATTTGAAATACCATTACCTAAAATTGAAGAACAAAAATTGATCTGTTCTTATCTTGATAAAAAGACTGAACAGATTGATAAATTGATTAACAAAATTCAGAAGAAAATTGAATTACTTCAAGAACAACGTATTTCATTGATAAACCAGTATGTTACCAAAGGTCTTAATCTAAATGCAGAGATGAAAGACAGTGGTGTTGACTGGATTGGTAAGATACCAAAACACTGGAATATTTCACCAATGTTTACTTTATTTGATGAAAATAAAATAAAAAATAAAAAGGGTCGACAAGATGTTCTGACACTATCTTATGGTAAAATTAAATACCGTGACTTGTCAAAACTAGATGGATTATTCCCTGAGAGTTTTAACAGTTATCAAGTAATGACTTTAGGATCGATTATTGTACGATCAACAGATTTACAAAATGATCATAAAAGTCTGAGGGTAGGACATGTTGGTCTCGAAGGTGTAATTACATCCGCTTATCTTGGACTGAGACCCAAAGAAGAAATTAATACAAAATACTACTATTATTCAATTCACTTAGCAGACCTTAAAAAAGTTTTGTATGGACTGGGTGGGGGTCTTCGTCAAAGTTTGAGATATGACGATTTCAAAAGGTTTCCAATCTTGAATCCCCCAAAAGTTGAAAGAGAAGAAATTTCAAAGTGTTTAGATAATATAGATAATAAAACAAATAATCTTATAGATAAATTAGATCAAAAAATTTCTTTTCTAAAAGATTATCGTCAGTCCCTTATATCTTTTATTGTAACGGGTAAAATACGTTTAACAGAGTAAGTTACATGAGCAGTCTCAACCCTACAGAAAAAAAATTTGAAAATCATATAGAAAAGTATCTTAATTCTATTGAATATAAATCAATTCATTATGAAAAATATGATCGTACTTTATGTTTAATTAAAGATGAAGTTATAGATTTTATCAAAAAGACTCAAAAAGAAAAATGGGATAAATTGAAAGATGCTTACGGTGAAGAAGTAGAGAGCAAAGTTCTTGATCGAATTTCATCAGAAATTTCTAGAAGAGGTATTATTGACGTTCTTCGTAATCAAGTTTCTGATCGATCAGTTCATTTAGATCTTTGTTATTTTGAACCTAAAAGTGATCTAAATCCTGATCATTTAAGTTTATTTAAATCAAATCAATTTAGTTTAGTTCGTCAACTTCATTACTCCATAAAAAATGAAAACTCTATTGATATGGGTTTATTTTTAAATGGAATTCCTATTGTTACTATGGAATTAAAAAATCAATTAACAGGACAAAATTATAAACACTCAGAAAATCAATATCGTTTTGATCGTGATCCTAAAGAACCTCTTTTACAGTTTAAAAGAGTTCTTGTTCATTTCTGTGTTGATAATAATCAAGTTT
>JAYPDR010000134.1:0-2832 GCA_038125345.1 Marinoscillum sp.
CAAGATGAAAAAAATGTGATACACCATTTATCAAATTCTCTTCAACCTATTTGGTCAGACTCTATTGAAAAGATTGAATCAGAAATATTTGAAATTGACTATTACAAAAACAATAAAAAACAAATACTTTTTTCAAGCAAAAACTTTATATATAGTTATGATAGGCTAGGAAATTCTCTTACTGGGTTTCCAATAAAAAATCCATCAATGTACCCAATAAAAAATATAAACTTAATTGACTATGATAAATCAAAAAGATATAGAATAATTACTTATCATGATAATGGTGAAATCTATTTATTAGATAAAAATGGATCCACGCTAGATGGGTGGAATCCATTAGTAATGGAAAATCAATTAGCACAATCACCAATTCACAAAAGAGTAAATGGTAAAGACTATTTTATAATTATTTTGAGGAATGGCTCTATTTATTTAAAAAACAGAAGAGGTAATAATTACGAAGGATTTCCTATTAATATTGATACTGAGTTCTCTGAAAACAATCATGTTCTAGCATCAAATAATACAAGAAAGAGTTTAATAAAATTATTATCAGAAGAAGGAACTTTATATGAAATCAACTTTAACGGACAAATTATCTCATCAAAAGATCAATACAGAAATGTTAATACTCCATCTTTTATTCTTCTTAAAGAACCATCAGATGAAAAATCATTAATTCTTTCTTATGATGATTCTAATCTTTTTTTGGAAGATAACAAACTTTTTACATCAAGTACTAAAAATTTAATTTATCAGTATTACGAACTAAAAAAAGATGAAAAATTTATTGTAATAACTGACACCATCGAAAAAAAATCATTATTTATGAATTCTCAACTAAAGAAAATTTATGAGCCAATTTCTAATCAAAATAAAATTTCAATATTAGACTATGGAAATTATCTAGTTATATATAAAACATTAAATAATACTTTATCTATGATCGAATTAAAAAAATAAATACATTTAAAATAAATTAAACAAAAATGAAGAAAATACTAGCATTAATAATTCTAACTTTTTTTTCTTTTGACTCAATCTCTCAAAGAAAAAGTAACAAAAAAAATTCTAATATAGTTTCCTACGAGTTGCCAAATTTAAAATGGAGGTCTATAGGTCCATACAGAGGAGGAAGATCTGCAACCGTAGCTGGCACTGTAAACTCTTCAAGCACATATTATTTTGGTTCAACTGGTGGCGGCGTATGGAAAACCATTGATTCAGGAGTTACATGGAAGAATATTTCTGATGGCTATTTTGGAGGATCAATTGGTGCAGTAAGTGTTAGTGAATCAGACCCTAATATCATTTATGTGGGAACAGGAGAAAAGACTGTTAGAGGAAATGTATCTCCAGGATATGGAGGTTTTTGGAAATCAAATGATGCAGGAGAAACATGGGAAAAAATGAATTTAGATATTGATCAGGTTCAAGTTGGAAGAATAGCAATCCATCCTTCAAATCCAGATATAGTTTACATCGGAATAATTGGAGATTTATTTAAAGACTCAGATAAAAGAGGTTTATATAAATCTATAGATGGTGGAAAATCTTGGAAAAAAGTTCTCTTTTCAAATAATAGATCTGGCGTAGTTGATGTGTCAATTGATAAAAATAATCCTAGATTAATGTTTGCTTCTACATGGAATATAAGAAGAACACCTTACAGCTTAGAAAGTGGTGGAGAAGGATCTGGATTATGGAAATCAACAGATGGAGGTGAATCGTGGAAAAATATATCAATTAATTCAGGATTACCAAAAGGAATATGGGGAATAAGTGGTGTAGCAATTTCCCCTATCAATTCTAAAAAAGTTTTTGCACTAATTGAAAATGAAAATGGAGGCTTATATAGATCTGATGATGGAGGAAATTCATGGAAATTAATAAATAGTGATAGAAATCTTAGACAAAGAGCTTGGTACTATACTAGAATTTATGCAGATACTCAAAATGAAAATAGAGTGTATGTTATGAATGTAGCTTTTTGGAGATCTGAGGATGGAGGAAAATCATTTGATAGATTTAGGACACCACATGGAGATCACCATGATCTATGGATTGATCCTCAAAATAATAAAAGAATGATTGTTGCAGACGATGGGGGTGCTCAAGTTAGCAATGATGATGCACAAAGCTGGTCAACTTATATGAATCAACCAACCGCACAGTACTATAGAGTTGTTACTGATAATAGTTTCCCATACAATATATTAGTAGCTCAACAAGATAATAGTACTCAAAGAGTTCCTCATAGAGTAAATTCAGGTGGAATTGGAGAAGGTGACTGGGAGTCCTCAGCTGGAGGTGAGAGTGCGCACCTTGCAGCTAAACCTAATAATCCAGATATTGTTTTTGGAGGAAGTTATGGTGGGTATCTTACTAGATTAGATCATAAAACTGGTGAAAGTAGATCAGTAAATGTATGGCCTAACAACCCTATGGGACATGGAGCTGAAAACATGAAGTATCGTTTTCAATGGAATTTTCCTATATTTTTCTCGCCACACAATCCAGATAAACTCTATACTACATCAAATCATTTTCACTCAACTTTTAACGAAGGGCAATCTTGGAATCTAATTAGTCCAGATTTAACTAGAAACGAGAAAGAAAAATTAGGACCATCAGGAGGGCCTATTACTAAAGATAACACAGCCGTTGAATATTATGCTACAATCTTTGCTGCTTGTGAATCTCCATACGAAGAAGGATTACTCTGGGCTGCTTCAGATGACGGATTAATTCATATTTCAAAAGACAATGGTAAAAATTGGGAGAATGTAACACCATCTATTTCACCAAAATATATAATGTGGAATAGTG
>JAYPDR010000135.1:0-2826 GCA_038125345.1 Marinoscillum sp.
TTTACGGCGTGGACTACCAGGGTATCTAATCCTGTTCGCTACCCACGCTTTCGTGCCTCAGTGTCAGTTGTGGTCCAGTAAGCTGCCTTCGCTATTGGTGTTCCTTATGATATCTATGCATTTCACCGCTACATCATAAATTCCGCTTACCTAAACCAAACTCAAGTTTATCAGTATCAATGGCAGTTCTACAGTTGAGCTGTAGGATTTCACCACTGACTTAATAAACCACCTACGCACTCTTTAAACCCAATAAATCCGGAAAACGCTTGAACCCTCCGTATTACCGCGGCTGCTGGCACGGAGTTAGCCGGTCCTTATTCATATAGTACCGTCAATTCCTCTCGCAAGAGTTTTTTCTTCCTATATAAAAGCAGTTTACAACCCATAGGGTCTTCATCCTGCACGCGGCATGGCTGGGTCAGGCTTGCGCCCATTGCCCAATATTCCTTACTGCTGCCATCCGTAGATGTCTGGTCCGTATCTCAGTACCAGTGTGGGGGATCATCCTCTCAGACCCCCTACTGATCGTAGTCTTGGTAAGCCGTTACCTTACCAACAAACTAATCAGACGCATGCCCATCTTTAACCGATAAATCTTTAACATTTATATCATGAGATAGTATAATGTACTATGGGGAATTAATTCGAGTTTCCTCGAGCTATGCCCCAGTTAAAGGTAGGTTGCATACGCGTTACTCACCCGTGCGCCGGTCGCCATTTACCGAAGTAAATGCTGCCCCTCGACTTGCATGTATAAGGCCTGCCGCTAGCGTTCTTCCTGAGCCAGGATCAAACTCTCCATAGTAATATAATCTTAAATGTGTTTAAAACTGGCTACTCTTGGAAAAAACAAAAGTTCTTTCAAGTGGTATGTTGTCATTACAATAGTTCAAAGAACGTTTTCAGACTAGTCTGAAATGTGGGAATAATCCCTAATTAAAATACGCTCCATTCGAAGCGCCAGCAAAATTAGATATATTTTATATAATCACCAAGAAATTAAAATTTATTTATAATAAAAAAAGAAAATAAAAAGATGCTTAAATAATGATTTAAGACAGCTTTGTTTTTTTAAATGAAAAAAAATATAAAAATTTTTAATTTTTATTTTTGAAAATAGGAACAGTACTGCATGGTTCACCATACATTAAGCTGTAAACAAAAGGAGTTAATCTTTTAGTTAGCTCAAAATAAACATACTCAGGAAATGGTATTTCAGAGCAACCCTTTATTATAACTCTTTGATTTTTATATTGAGAAACATTCACTGAACTAATTTTTTTTAAATAAAGTTTTTCCTCTAACGATTTTATATCTCCAAAAACAAAATCTTTACAATTTTTAGATAAGTAATATGACAAAAGAACATACGCCCAGCTAGGGATAATCAATTCATCCTCACATGTAACATACACAAACTTTTCTTCAAAAGATTTCCAATTAAATTCTAGTAATTTTTTTCTGAATTTTTTTTCAAATAGAATGCCTTCCTCAAGAAAAAAACCAAAATCAAGCTCAATTCTTTCACCGGATGTGTAATAGTCTTTTAAATCAAGACTGATCAGTGAGCTTTGTTTTACTCTATTTTTAATATCACCCATTATTTCTTAAATAAAAATCCTTAATATAGTTAGGCTCAAAAGAGGACAGATCTTCAAATTTGTTTAAAATAAATTTTCTGTAACTTATATCACCCATAAATTTTGAGTTTGAATAAATATCGTTAATAAATTTAAAATTATTTTTAGTTGCAATTGTTTGAAATTTATTAGCTCCATTTCCAAAAAAATATATCTCCTGATCAAATTCTGAAAAAGAATCATTATCTAGAATGAGAGATTTATCTTTTTGTATTTCATTTAAATCATAATCAAATAGTTTAGTATAAACTTCCATCCTTCTGGCATCGATCATGGGACATAAAAGTGCTTTTGTATTTTTAATTTTTCTTAAAGCCTGAAATGCTAAAATTTTTAAAGTGTTTACAGATATTAATGGCTTATCAAGAGCAAAACATAAACCTTTCAAAGTAGACAATCCAATTCTTAATCCAGTATATGATCCTGGGCCTCTTGAAATTGAAAAAGCATCAATTTCTTTGATATTAATACTTTTATTTTCAATAGTATCCCCAATAAGTGAAAGCAATAACTCAGAATGAGATTTTTCAACTATTGAGCTATTAGTTTCAACTAATCGTTCATTTAAAAAAAGAGACACTGAGCAAAAATCAGATGTTGTGTCTACACATAAAATCTTAGTTTTCATACACATTAATTTTATTAAGGACCTGAATCAATGAGTCTTGAATGATTTTGAATGAGGTTAACTCAGAACTTATATAGACAAAAGCTATAGAGTAACCAGTATTAGATAAAATGTTCTTATTTAATCTATAAGATTCTCTTATTCTTCTTTTTAATAAATTTCTTTTTACAGCTGATTTGATTTTTGATTTTGAAACTGAAATTAAAATTTTATTTATATCCTCATGAGAGTCTTTATAAAATCTAGTATCAAGTGGAGGATAAATTATTTTATTTCCTTGATGAAATAACTTTTCAATAATTTTTTTACTAGTGATTCTTTCAAACTTTGAGAAATTATACTGCCCATCTGCGGACTTATTAATCATTTTAAAGAATTACTATAGTTTTACAACTTATGCTTTTTCTCATCAGAAACAGTTAATTTTTTTCTTCCCTTTGCTCTTCTCCTCGCAATTACTTCTCTCCCATTAGCAGATTCCATTCTTTTTCTAAAACCATGTTTATTTGCTCTTTTTCTTTTTGAAGGTTGGAATGTTCTTTTCATAACTATCTA
>JAYPDR010000136.1:0-2773 GCA_038125345.1 Marinoscillum sp.
GAATTTTTGAAATTTATACCTGTTCTATATGAGGGTAATTTCTCAAATAAGGTGTCATTATTTTTAGTACATGAAAAGAATAAAAAGAGTATTAAAAAAAAATTTAAACTATATTTTTTCATTTATTTAATTCTTTCTCAACAATCAAATTAGTGTATCTAGCTCTTACCTCTCTATCACTTACACTTGTCAGAGCAATTCTCCTATTTCCATTAACTGTTGCGTATAATACATCATCATTTTTTGGATTTCTAATTTCAATAAATTCTGTATTATACCATGAAGTAAGGAGCTGTTTAATTTCTTCTATAAGATATTCAGAGTTTGTACCTTCGTTCCAAGGAGCCCATGCCGTATAGGAAAAAGTTGAATTCACCTCATAGACAGTGTCATTATTAAATACTGGATAAAATAACATTTCAATTCTTTGGCCAACTGATTCAGTTTCTAAATAATACCTCACTGAGTTATTTGATGGACCTTGAGTGATAATTTTTTGTTTATTTAAATCCCAGCAATGTGCGTAAAATTCTTTAGAAGACATACCAAACGACACTCCTAAAAACAAAGAGTCATATCTCTCTCCAGAGAGCATCTCATTTTTTTCTAGATTAATATAAGGACTAGTATTACAAGAAATTATAGCTAATACAAATAAAGTATTTAAAATAATTTTATTCACTTTTTAATATTTTAAGTTTAGAATTATTAATAGCAAAAATATAGTGACCTTCTTTATTTATATTAATTTTTTTCGAATCTCTTAAATCACCCTTAAAACTTAACCCCGACTCGTCTGGACTCACATAATTAAAAAGAAAATCACCATTACCAGCAAATAAAGATGAGTAACTTGCTTTAATTGGTCCAAATTCAGGTTTTATTTGAGATAAGTTTCCACCTACTATTAAATCAATAAAACCATCATTATTAAAGTCATCACTTAATATGGAATAGACTGGAGAAATTTGACTCATAAATGGAAGTGAGATAATATCGAAGTTTATTCCTTTATTATTTTTTAAAATAATTGACTCTAAATTATAGACTTCTTTAATTTTTGTTGAGTCTTTTAATGAATTATCTAAAAACGAATCCATTTTAATATTTTTATAACTTTCAAATTTTAAATATTTCTTTTTTAGATATGGTAACTGCATCCATAAATCTTTAAGCTGAACTATAGGATATAAATCATTACCATAATACATTCCTAAAATTTGCTCATAACGACCATTGTTATCAAAGTCATTTACATATAATGTCAGTGGTTTCTCCAAATTTGCTCTAAACATTGAATTTAAACCATAATTACCAATTATCAATTCAACAAACCCATCGCCATCTAAATCCTTAGAATGAATAACATTATAGAGACCATTTGTTTTAGATAAGCCAAGCGAATCACTTATTTCAAAGAATTTATCATTATCAAATTTAAAAACTCTAATTGGCATCCACTCACCAATAACTACAAGCTCCTTACTGCCATCATTATCTAAATCAATAAATTCGCTATCATTTACCATTTCCATAAATCTTAGTTCGCCAAGATACTCATCGGAAACATCAAGAAATTCTCCTTTCCCATCATTTAATAACAAATAACTTTTTGTTTGTGTTCCATATGATCCAGGATTAATTCCTGTGCCTACAAACAAATCATAGTCTCCGTCATTATCAATGTCATCACTTGAAATTGTTGAAGTGCTCTCAAATGAACTAATAGAGTTTAAAGAATATTTTGATTTTTCAAACTTATTTTCACCTTGATTAAAATAAACTCTATCTCTTAACTCAGGTGAAAAGTTAGAGTACTCACTTCCACCACTTGCGACAATAAGATCCATTTTACCATCTCCATTAAAGTCATTAACTACACAACTTACATCCTCTGAATCAATATCTGATTTAAATGGCTCAGAGTATGCTTCAAAATAACCATTAGATTTCTGATAAAAAATAGAAGATACTTCTCCTCTTGCAGATCCTACAAATAGATCTTCAAGCCCGTCACTGTTGAAATCTGATACGCATAGACATGGCCCCTCCGTTGAATTCATCTTGAATAATAATCTCTCCCTATCGAAATCAACAAAATCATTCTCTTTATGGGTATAGTTAATATTTATATTAGAATTTGATAAAATTTTTCTTTTACTAGTAGAAAAATCTATAAAAATATTTCTATCCAAATCTTTACTTCTGATTATATGATGAGTATTTATTTTAATATCTCTTAAAACAGAAACCGTATTATTTGAAGAAATTATTTTAACTGAATCAATGATAGACTCTTCCCCTAACCCAAAATATAGTCTATAGTCAACTGAGGACTGAAAGCCTCGCATAGGAGAAAGTTCTTGGTACTGGAGTGATCCATTGTGATATAAAAAAATTTTATTTCCGATGCCATATCTATTTTTGGTGTTTAAATCAAAAGAGAAAGAAATCCAGTTATTTGAAGATTTATTTTCATAAATACTTGAAATCATATTTACATTATTAATAACTAAATCTAAGTCACCATCATTATCAAGATCACCGTAAGCTGATCCATTAGAAAATGTTTTAGCTCCCAATCCAAATTCTTTTGATACATCATTAAATTTTAACGAGCCTAAATTTTTAAATGCAAAATTTGATAGAGGTTCACTTGGGATCATATCTATAAGTTTTTTTACAAGTAAACCCAAGAGATGCGTCTAAAAACTTTCTAGATAATGAAGGTACTCCTACTTTTTTTGATGGTGGAGATTTTATGATATATACC
>JAYPDR010000137.1:0-2770 GCA_038125345.1 Marinoscillum sp.
ATATAGAAGATTAAGCCCAAGCCATGGAACTGCGGAGGATATTATTTTTAAAAATAAATCAAATAACACATCATATCTTCAATGCATGCTAGATTAAAAAAGAAATTTGGCCAAAATTTCTTAGTAGATAATAATATTTTAAAAAAGATTCAGAAGTTAATAACTAAACAAGATACCAATATACTTGAAATTGGTGCCGGGTCAGGAAATTTAACTAATTTTATTTTAGAAAAAAAACCAAAAAATTTACTGATTGTTGAAATTGACAATGATTGGTTTGAGATATTAAAACTTAAGTTTAAAGAGTTTAATAATATTAAAATTTTAAAATGTGATATTTTAGAAAATATTAATATCTTAGAAAAAAATTTCGATTTAGTCATTTCAAACTTACCTTATAATATTTCATCACAAGTACTTATAAAGTTATCCACTTCAAAATTCAGACCTAAAAAAATGATATTAATGTTTCAAAAAGAATTTGCAGATAGACTGGTGGATAGAAATCTAAATTCCTTAAATACGATAGTAAAATGTTTCTATTCGATAAAAAAAAAATTTGATATTAGTAACCGTTCTTTCTTTCCCGCTCCTAAAATTAAATCTACTGTGCTTGAGTTTACTCTTTTGGATAGTTTTTATATTGATGAAAAAGATTTGACCAATTTTATTGAGTTTAAAAAAAATATCTTTAATAAAAAAAGGAAAACTATTGGTTCAATTTTAAAAAATAACAAAAAAGTTAATTTGCCTATTGATCTTGCTAAGAGTAGAGCAGAAATATTATCTTTGAAAGAATTTATTGATATTTACTATATGGCTAATCTCTAAATTTATTTATAAAGTTAGTTAAATTAGTTAACCTTGTCCGCTTATTTCTTTCAGAATTAATTATATTAGTAATTGATGATACGCATGAGTTGAGATCATCATTAATTAATACATAATCATATTCTAAAAAATGTGAAATTTCACTTTTTACTAAACTCATTCTTTTATTCATTTCTTCTTTTGTGTCTCTTCCACGTTTAATTAATCTTTTAATCAACTCTTTTTTATTAGGTGGCAAGATGAAAATTCCAATTACATCAAGGTTAGTTTGTTTTAATTGTTGGTAACCTTGCCAATCTATATCAAAAAGGACATCTTTATTTTTATTAAAAAAGTTAGTTATAGTTTTTTTTAGTGTGCCATATTTGTATCCAAATACATTTGCATTTTCTAAAAACGCATTTTTATTTTTATACTGATCAAACTTAGCATCGTTCATAAAAATATAATCTTTTAAATTTGTTTCCCCTTTCCTCTTAGGGCGTGTGGTACATGATATAGATAGACGTATTTTCCTATCGCTTAATAAAATTTTTTTGGAAATAGAAGTTTTTCCAGCCCCTGAGGGAGAAGAAAGCACTATACAGAAATTTTTAACTTTAAATGCCAAATATTAAACTAGCGTTAGTTCCACCAAATCCAAAGGAGTTTGACAAAACATTTTTAATACTTTTTTCAATCGAATGATGGGGTATTAAGTTAATTTGGGTGTTGGTATCAGGATTATCTAAATTCAAAGTTGGTGGAAGTACCTTTTCAACCAGCGATTTTATAGAAAATACTGCTTCTACAGCACCCGCGGCTCCGAGTAAATGACCGATAGCTGATTTGTTAGAACTCATAAAAAGGTTTGGATTTGAAATTAATTTTTCTACAGCAGAAAGTTCAATAACATCTCCAACGGGAGTAGATGTTCCATGGGCGTTGACATAGTCAATATCACCTGAATTCAACTTTGCTTCATTTAGCGCCATTTTCATCGCCCTATAGCCTCCACTGCCATCCTCTGAGGGCTTTGTTATATGGTATGCATCACCTGACATTCCATAGCCCTTAACTTCAGCGTATATTTTTGCATTCCTTTTTTTTGCATGCTCTAGTTCTTCTAATACTAAAACTCCAGCTCCTTCTCCCATTACAAAACCCGATCTATCTTTATCCCACGGTCTAGACCCTTTTGTGGGTTGATCGTTAAAAGTATCACATAAAGCTCTAGCTGCAGAAAACCCAGCAATACCCAAGGGACAAATTGCTGCTTCAGCACCTCCACATACCATTAAATCCGCTTTATTATTTTTAATTATAGTAAATGAATCACCTATTGCGTGAGTACCTGTTGCACATGCTGTAACAGGAGAGCTATTAGGCCCTTTGAGTCTATATTTTATAGAAATATGACCAGACAATAAATTAATCAATGAAGAAGGAATAAAGAATGGAGAAATTTTTCTAATTCCTTGATTATCAAGTATAGAAGAGTTTCTATAAATCGTATCGAGACCACCAATACCTGATCCAACCATTACGCCCAGTCTCTCTTCGTTTTCTTCGGAAGAAATAAATCCAGAGTCTAAAACAGCTTCATTTGCAGCTATCAACCCTAGGGTTATAAATCTATCGATCTTACGCTGTTCTCTTAGGCTGACAATTTCCTCGTTGATTGAACTATCATCAATTGAGCCTGCTATTTGACAGGGGTAGTCTGTGATATCGAAATTTTTAATTTTACTAATACCACTTTTAGACTCTATTAGCGCATTCCAGCTTTGATTTACTGAACTACCTAATGGGTTGATAGTACCAATACCGGTAACGACTACTCTTCTCAATTGATGTAATTATATTAGTTTGAGTTAGCGCTTAAATATGAAACAGCATCCTTTAGCGTTACAATTTTTTCAGCAGCATCATCAGGAATTTCACAACCAAACTCTTCTTC
>JAYPDR010000138.1:0-2735 GCA_038125345.1 Marinoscillum sp.
CTAAACATTTGATATAGTAATCTCTCCTTATTAAAATCTGAAAAATTGTTTTCAATATGCTCAAAATCAATTGTTTCGAAAGGAACAATAATCGGTTTTTTTAAAGGAAATGAAAATGTCAATTCTTTATTTATTTCAATCCCTGAGTTAAATTCTAATTTTTGAATAGAATCTGAAGAAAGGTTAAGATGTAATGAGGCTTTCTTATTTGGCCAAAAAACAAAAACACTGTCTATTAATGTTGTTTTCCCTATTCCAAAATGTAATTTTTGTGTCACTGAAGATTGAAATCCTCTAGATGGAAAATTTTCAAGCATAGCCTGCTTTCCATTCCCATATTTTAAAATTACTTTCGCCCCTATTGCATTTTTATTTTTTTCTTCACCTTTTAAAACAATTTGTAAACTTTTATTTTGCTTACTATTATTTTTATACAAATAGGAAGGCATATTAACGTTATTTATTATAATATCTAAGTCTCCATCATTATCTAAATCTGAATATGCTAATCCATTACTAAATGTCTCATTATTAAATCCATATTGTTCTGTGATTTCTTCAAACAAAAAATTACCATGATTTAAATAAACTTGATTTTTTACAGGTGATGATGGTATTATATCTATTAATTTTTTTATTACTTCTTTTTCCGTATTGATCAAATTTGCAATCCTCTCTTGGTTAGACATATAGTTTAAATAATCTCGATCTAATAAATCCTTATAAATTCCATTTGATATAAAAATGTCTTTTAATCCATCATTATTTAAGTCAAACATCATAGAAGCCCAACTCCATTCTGAAGCATCTAACCCTGCAAATCGTCCAATCTCAAAAAACTGATTATTCCCAAAATTTCTTTGAAGCATATTTCTAGGATATTGATAGTGATATCCATTTTTAACTGCTAATTCATGTTTATCCCATGAATCATAAACTGCTTTAGTTTTTTTTCTTTTTAAACTTTTTGGAAGCATTTCAGTAACGAATAAATCTGTTAATAAATCATTATCCAAATCTGCAGAATCGGCCCCCATAGACCCTAATGATAATGAACTAAAATACGTGTCTGATACTTCAATAAAAGTTTTATCTTGATTATTTATGTATAAATAATCTTTTTCAAAAAAATCGTTAGAAATATAAAGATCAGTCCATCCATCATTATTGAAATCACTTAAAGTTATACCTAACCCAAAGCCAATATCACTACTAAATATTCCCGCTTTTAGAGTAATATCTTTAAATTTTCCTCCTACATTTTCCAAAAGTTTATTGCCTTGGCCATTAGAATCGGGAATTAAACGTTTATCCTTGATTAAATCATATCCACCTACTGTTCTAAAAGAATTATTTAATATATAGCAATCAAGATCTCCGTCTAAATCAAAATCAAAAAAAGCTGCCTGGACAGAAAGTCCTAAAATATCTAAATTGTATTCTTTTGATCTTTCTGAAAATGTAAAATCACCATTATTAATAAAAAGTTCATTATGCCGTTTATTTCCTTCTGGTGGACCTGATTTGCATACATATAAATCTAAAAATCCATCACCATTTATATCTACAAAAGTAGCCCCTGTAGACCAAACACCGGAACAAGCAACGCCAGCTTGCTCTGTTATGTCTTCAAATTGAAAATTCCCTTTGTTTAGAAATAATTTATTATCTACTAAATTTCCAGTAAAGTAAATGTCTTCTAGTCCATCATTATTTATATCACCCACAGCAACCCCTCCACCGTTATAAAAATTTCTGTAGATGTAAGGGTTAAATTCTTCATTGTAGTTTAAAGAATTATTAAAATATAAACCTGAGGAGGAATCAACTAAAGTAAAAAGTTTTTCATTTTCAGCACATGATACAAAAATCATTAAAACTGAAAATGGTATAAATAATGATATGTATTTTAATTTAAACATTCTAAATGTTAAACCAATGTATAATAAAAAGACCTCCTAAAAGGAGGTCTTTTAAAAACTTTTAAGTAAATATTAATATCCTGGATTCTGTTTTAAACTTCCCCCAGAGGCTTGAATTGCTTCAAACGGAATAGGAAAAATGTTTTTTGTTACAGCTGAAGCAGGTTTTTCCCACCAAGAGTCATTATATTTTCCAAATCTAATTAAATCGGTTCTTCTTACAGCCTCTGAGAACATTTCTCTTCCTCTTTCAGCTAAAAACTTTTCAGCATTTAATGAAGTAAAGGCAGAGGCTCCAGCTCTTGCGCGAATAATGTTAGTATCGGCTAAAGCTTTACTCCAATCTCCTGCAGCACGAGCGGCAGCTTCGGCTCTAATTAAATACACTTGCCCAAGTCTTACTAATGTGAAATCATTATCCATGTCTGGACGACCAAATTGTTTGTAACTAAACTTACCTGGTCGAACACCGCACTGACGACATCCATCAGGATATATTTCATTGATATATGGTGTATACTCTAATCGTGGATCACCATCATCAGTTGCATAATCTAATAAATCAGACCCACCATAATCTAATTGAACGCCTTGAATAAAATTAGCTTTTTTTCTAACGTCATTTGCGTCATCATAGTTATTATAGAATTCTTCAAGAGAAGAATAGCCATTCCAGGGTTGAGCATCAAAGTTCCATGTCAATTGGCTTGAATAATGAAGTGCCATCATTGCTAAGTTAAATCCACCTGCTGAAGCTTCATCATATTTAACAGACCAAATATGCTCTGGATTACCTTGATTGTTTGGTGCAAA
>JAYPDR010000139.1:0-2706 GCA_038125345.1 Marinoscillum sp.
TGATAGTAAGACTAGAATATCTGATGTTAATATTAAATTTGTGAAAGGAGAAAGTAATGGATAAAAAGTTATATGATATGACGTTATCCGAATTAAAAGCTTTTAGAAAAGTTGTTGATGACATTATTAAAGAAAAGGTGACGTTATCCGAATTAAAAGCTTTTAGAAAAGTTGTTGATGACGTTATTAAAGAAAAGAAAGAGGAACGTAGAGAAAGGGAAATTAGTATTCAACGAGTAGATGCGCAGGTAAAACGATGATTGAAAAGATTTATCCAAAACATAAGTATAGAGAAGGTGATATTGTTAATGTTAAATATAATCCTTCTTCGTGTATAGAGGAAGCGGCTATACTAAATCGTTGGCATGAAGATGATGGTAAATGTTACTATGAAATACAATTCCATGATGGAGATAATACTTATAAACTTGCTATGGATGAAAGTAGAATACACTCACTAAAAGAAAGAAATCCTAATGTACGATAATATTGTTTAATAATGTTATATTTTTTATATTCTTTTAAAAATTAAATTTAAAAGAAAGCGAGAAAAAATGACTCAATGGTACTCAAAAGAAAAAAATATAACGATGCAAGATTATTATAAGAGCTTGGAATCAAATAATCTTCCTCTTAAAAAGATAGCACCTTTAAATATCTTACCTCAAAAAGGATTCGTAGTTATAGATACTTATGCCGAAGATATAAAAGAGGAAGCCAAATTAGATTTAAACAGCAGAATAGAACATATGGGCCACTGTATCAATTTTAATAAAGAGATGTGGAGAGTTTATAATAAAGAACTCATTCCTATATTTAAAACTATCGAGGAAGCGCATAATTTCGCAGAGTTTTTATATGGAAACATAGACCATACTATTACTATTCACGAAGTAGAAATTAAAATTAAACCTCAAGTTTTAGATATTAATGGTGGCCGAGAAGAAGATTAATATTGTTTAATTAGGATATATTTTTAGTATTCTTTAAAAAACTAAAAAAAGAAAGCGAGAGAAAATGTTAAATAATTTAAAAGGACAAGAGGCTCTGAAAGCTAGACTAAAAATGAAGAAAGTTTTAGTTGATGCAGGCCATAGAAATTATTGGGAAAATGAAAAATTTCTTAATGATCTTTGTAGTAAGGAATTTATTAATTTCTTAAATAACTCTGATTATATATATAACTCTATGAAACAACTAGGTTGTTTTAAGTAATATTGTTTAATTAGGATATATTTTTTATATTCTTAAATAAACTAAAAGAAAGCGAGCACAAATGAATAAGTTAGACCAAATCTATCATAAGATAGATAAAACATCATTAGGAGAATACGAGAAAGATATCAATCCTAAAGATTTAAATTTAATTGGCACGATAGAAGATAAAGAACTATCACTCAGTATTAAACTTTATCACTATCAAAAAGAAAATTTAACTATATTAGACCAATATGATGGACGATATAATATAACAGTTGCGTGGACTGGTCTCCATGAACCAACAGAATTTATATATTATACTACAACAAAAAATTTAGAATATCACGCATAATATAATTAATTTACATTCATAAATTAATCGCTATATTGGATAAATATGGCGATAACTTTAGACCAAATACATCAGACAAACGAAGCTACTTTATCCTCAATGGAAAAAGCTTTCTGTGAGGGTATAGCGCAAGGAAAAGGTAAGAAACAAGCGGCTATTGATGCAGGTTACTCTGAAACATCAGCTCACGTACAAGCTGCACGCAACTTAAAGAAAGATAAAATCATCCAGTATATAGATAGATTGCGCTCTGATGCTAGGCGCTTGACAAGTGAATCGGTGTCAAAAGAGGTTGAAAAGCTTGATTTGTTGTATGATGAAGCTAGGACCAAGAAGCAATATACAGCAGCAGTCAATGCGATAAGGCTTAAGGCTCAGCTCTTAGGGTTTTTGGTTGAGAAAAAAGAAGTACAGCACTCAACCCTTGACAGCATGAACGATGATGAACTGGCCAAGTATCTTGATCAAATAAAAACAGAACACGAAATTAATTAACGGTTGTTGATTGAGGCTGCATGTGCCTTGGCGCTCGGTGCTTGATCCCTAGTGATCATTGACCTTGAACAACAAACCGCAGCCCGCCGCCGGTTGACTTGATCCTTGTTGATCCTGACTTGACACTAGGACCTAGGTACACTAGGGATCAATAGGGATCAGGGATATAATAAAAAAGGATAAAAAGCTCTAGTATCACTACAAATATTAAAAATTTTAAAAAGAGAATTTTAACGTTTAAATTTATTCGAATATTCTTATTAAATAATTATTCTTAAAAATAAGAATAGAAAGCGAGATTTTACGATTTATATAATTAACTATTTTAAAAGTAGTATTTTAACGATTTTATTCTTTTTATTCGTTTTTTTACTATTTACTTTTTTTTAGAATTTTAATATAACTTTTATATTCGATAAAAAATTTATCGAATAGAAAGCGAGTAAGTATGGAAAGTAAAGTAAAAAAAGTATCTCTAAAGAATATCGAAAATAAAGTTTCGTTATCTTTACGAGAATACGAAAATAGAAAAATTCTTTTTAGATTATTTAATACTAAAAAGAATAAATCTAAATCTTTTTCGATTTACGAAAAAGCTAAAAACTCTACTACGATAAAAGAAGCGTTTAATAACGATTATCGTAAGATAGATATAGAAT
>JAYPDR010000140.1:0-2693 GCA_038125345.1 Marinoscillum sp.
CATCACCACCGCCTTTCAGCAGGTATAGATCATCAAATTCTTGGGTTTGATATGGTAACTTTTCGGCTGCTATGAAAATAATAAAATAATCAGTTTCCATCTGCTTTAATGATTTCCATGCATCGTCAGGGGTTTCAAAAAATATTTTTGCGATGGTTTTAATTCTATGATCAATTACAGTTGAGTTATCTGCTAAAGAAGCCCTATTTCCAATAGTTTGAATCCAATAACCATAATCCCACCATGATCCAATCACAGAATCCTCAGAAGTATTTAGTTTAATCCATTCTAAAGATTCCCTCCAATCATCAGTAGCAACATTGAAACTTGTTCCACCGTTTTTAATTACTGGTGGAGTATTTGTACTAATTTTTATAACATTAGCATCAACTGGTAAAAAAAGTGGAATCATTAACATGATGATCAAAATGGAAGAAAGTACTAATTTTGATATTTTAAATTTTTCTTTTTTAACAAATGACGAACGTAATATTTTGCTAATACCAATAGAGGACAAAATAATTATTCCTATTGATGTGAATACTTCTAATCTCATGAAGGCAGAACCTATGTAAACACCAAACATTCCCAAGGTTAATACAAATATTTTCATATCCTTAGGAAGGATTTCAAATTTATTATTTTTTGAAGTAATTATCCAGATACCAATTGATGCAAATATCATTAAAACAGAATGAAAAATAAAAGATTGAGATATATCAAGAGTTGCGTGTTCTGAAACAGAATCAGTTAAAGGATCAGAGGTTGTCAATAATGGAAAAATTGCATTAAGATATCTATGTGTGGGAAAATTCGTAAGATGAATATTTTCATCTATCAAAAATATAATAGTGATTAAAGTTATTATAGAAATTAAAACAAACAAGGCATTACGATTTTTTTTAACAGTTCTTTTTTGAACAAAAATCATAGCTACCATAATTATAGTTGAAAATACTAATGATAATCCCGATATATTAAAAACCAATCCTGAAATAAGTCGTTCAAACAATAGCGCAGAAATGATTAAAGAGGATGTAAAAATGGGAATTGATTTAAGTAAGAAATTTTGATCATTTCTCACAAATGCAATAAGACAAAATAAAATTCCTATAGGTATAATAAAGAAAAGATTTCCTCCCCATGCTGAAAGTCCGATTGTAGTAAAAATTCCTCCAAATATCATTTTATAGTAAGACGCATAATTCTTTGAAGTAATTCCACTAATTAGAAAATACGTACCCAGTAATCCAAAAAACAATCCCAGTGGTTCAGATTTTAACCAACCAATTTGACCTCGTACCAAAATAGGTAAAGATATTGCAAAAAATAATGATGAGAATAATCCAGCAGTGGTTCCCGAGAAAATTCTTACCAAAGCAAAAATTACTATGCATGTGAGTGAGCCAAAAACGGCTGGAAAAATTATCGCAAAACTGTATAAATCACCATTTCCGCCAAAAATCCAGTAACTTAAAGCTGTTGTAACATGTAACATTACTTGAGAATTAGAAGAAACATCTCTTCCCGCAGGATACCAACTAAGAGAATCATTCCATTCAAGATATTTCTCCAGTCCATTATTAACTAGAAACTCTGCTGCACGATAATTAAAAAAAGGATCAAATTCGTGTAATTCCCAACCATATTCTATCGGAGCAGAGCGAAGAAGAAACGAAATAGAAAATGATAGTATTAAGACAGAGATTATCAGAATATGATTAATTTGTAAATTGAATTTTCCTATATGAAAAAGAGTATTATCAGCTTTCAATAAGATGATAAATTTTCACTTATTAATACTCTTTATGCAGATTGAATTTATTGGGGAGAAAATTTTCCTCTTAATTCAGTCATATCCAAAACGTGACCGTGCATTGAGTCTTCAATATCTTTTTTTGAAGAACCTCTTGGATTATTCAGCATTGTTTTTAATGCATATAGTTTGAAATAATATGTATGTTCTCTATCTGGAGGAGCTGGACCACCATATCCTATTTCTCCAAAATCAGTTTTTCCCTCTAAAGAATTTTCAGGGATTGAGTTTTCAGGGATATTGGTAACATTAGGTAAAATATTCCACATAATCCAATGTGTCCAAACTTTACCAACCGCTTTCCTGGCATCTGGATCATCCATAATTAAAACAAAGGATTTTGTATTTTCAGGAATTTCGTGAATTGTGAGTGGAGGATTGATATTTTCTTGATTATAACCATATTTACTAGGAATTGTTGAACCATCATCAAAAGCTGAACTAATTAATTTCATATTTAAATTAACGTATACTATAAGTTAAATTTTTCTAAGATTCTAAAATCAAATTATCATTATGTAATGATATAATATTACTACCAAATGCTTTAATTTTTTTCTTTAAATTTTTATCCATAGTTCCTACAAAAGATTTTTTAGATTTTACAAAATCTAGAATCTCCTTATCCGCATAAGTACCGTTTATGGGAATTCGCTTAAATTTTTTAATAAAATCTAGAGTTTTTCTAATATCTTCTTTCTTAGTCATAGAATTTTGTAATTTTTCTAATTCAGAATAAACTACATTGGGTACAAGAAATGTTAATGAACCCATATCTAATTCAATTGAATCTAAATTTTTAATTCGTTTTGTTGCTAGATGTATCAGAAAATTAGTATCACAGATTACTTCAACCAACTATTCCAGCACCAATTAA
>JAYPDR010000141.1:0-2682 GCA_038125345.1 Marinoscillum sp.
ATAGCATATTGTTTTTTAAAATTGCCTGGTTATATGGTCCAATTGGTGAAGGTGAATTTTTAGTGTTAATGATTTTTTTCATAATTATAATGTTCTATCAGGTTCTGATCTTTTCTCGTATTTTAGGTCGCTTAATAAGCCAGATTTTATACCTATAAAGAAATTCCACGATGCTCTCTGACTGAAAGGTACCCAAGAAAAATTTAATCTCCAACTATCTAAATCTCTGTCGAATCTTAATTGTGTATAGGTGAACCCTTTTTGTTTAAAATCATATCCAGATGAAATCCCTACTTTCCATTTTGGAGTTAATGATAAATTAGAAGAAAACATTAATGAGTTTGTAGAAAAATCTTTTTGACCTCTAGAATTATTATAAGTTAAAGAATAAGCTAAGTTTAAAGACCAAGGTAAAGTGTAATAATATCTGTCTAAATCAATTTCTTCTTGTTCTTCCTCTTCTAAAAATTGATTTGAATTAGAAAAATCTTGAGAGACCCCAAAAAGATCATCAGATCTTCCTCCACCTGAAGTTGATTCATTTATTTGTTCTTGATTTTGTCCCCTCTTAAAAGTTTGATTGTTAATCATGTATTGCGTAGATATATTAGCACTAGTAAGTCTTAGAAGACCACTACCATTCTTTATGTTTAAAACGTTTATCCTTTGATTATTTTCATCTAATGCATAAGGATCAAAAGTTGCACCAGTATTAAGAACTAAACCTCTTGCTAAACTTATACTTCCAGTTACTCTTACTGGTTGTATCTTAAATTCATCAACAGTTAAGTTATAACTAGTAGCAATATTTAAATTTTTAAAAATCTCAACTTTTCTTAATTCAGTTTTGGTAGTATCTTTTTGTTTCACCTTTGCTTCTAGTGTATTTCTAATATTTATTCCTATAACACTAGACTTATTTCTTCCAGGAGCTGAGTAGAGTCCTTCTTGAAACCTTGTATATTCTCTTGTATTTCCATTAGCATCAATAATATAAGTATCATAATATTGATCAAAACTAGGTCTATTTGAAAAAGTTATACTTGGAGTCAAAGTATGTCTTATTGATTGAATTTTATTTTTAGGCTTAAAGTTTACAATACCATAAATTTTTGTTGTAATACTTCCGTTGTAATTATATGTTAAGAATCTATCAAATCCTGAAATTGTATCTTTAGAAACTGGATTCTCATCTGAATAATCGTTAAATTTAATTGTCTTAAAAAACCAATTTTCTTGTAAATTACCTCCCATACTAACACTTAAGTGTTTTAATAACTTGAAGTTTGTTGTAAAGGGTATATTGTGTTGCATTCCATTCTTAGCATCATCAAACATTCCTTTTTTTAATAATAGATCATCAGAAAAAACAGCTCTGTTTTCGGCTTTAGAAGAATATTGAATGTTTATATTCTGAATAAATCCTTTTTTTGATTTACCCTTTTTTTCAAAAGGATAAAATCTATCAGTGCTTAGTGTAAGAGTTGGAAGAGTTAAATTTACTTGTTTGGATTGAGTGTTTTGAGACATATTTGCATTTAATGATAATCTTAAACCTGCTGATCCATTAAATCTTTTAGAGTAAGCAATAGATGAGCTTAAATTATTATTTAAAAAATTTGAAGTATTAAGTTGATTAACAGATTGTCTAAAATAGTCACTGCTTCCAAAATTTACAGATGCTGAGAAAGATGATAATGGAGAAGATTTTGAATCTTTTGAATGTGACCAACGAAAGTTATAAACAGTAGATTTACTATAATCAGGTAATCCTCTTTCTCCATTTATTAAATTTTCGAATCTAACCGTAAAATTTCCACTATATCCATATCTTTTTTTATATGTAGAACTTAAGTTAACTCCATAACTACCATTTGTATAGTAATCTCCAAGTATTGTTAAGTCTATGTATTCTGAAATAGGAAGATAATAACCACCATTTTGAAGAGAATACCCCCTTTGATTACTTTCATTAATATTTGGTATAATGAATCCTGAATCTTGAGTTTGTTGGGATGGAAAGTAAGCAAAAGGAAGACCTATTGGTGTAGGAACATTTTTTACAAATAAGTTTGTAAACCCTGTAACTATATTCCCGCCAGGAACTAATTTACCTTTTCTTATTTTAAAAAAATAATCTGCCTCTTCTGTATCACCTCCAAATAAACTTCCACCAGTAGTAACTTTTCCATCTTTAAGAAAATATACTGAATCATTTTGTTTTTTTGTGAGACTAGATAAAATATTCATACCATTCTCCTCAGATTTTGAGTTCCATATTAAAGCCTTTTGATTATCAAAATTATATTTAATTGAATCTGGATTAACTATATTTCCACCTTGCTTAAAATTAGGATATTGTGTTAAATTTCCATTTTCATCTGCTATTCTTCCTGCAGTAACTATGTTATCTTTATAGTCTAATACAATAAGTCCTGAAGTAAGTTCAATATCTCCATATATAATTTTTGCTTTATTGTATAATATTATTTTATTATTAACCTGATCAATAATTATTGAATCTGATGCATCATATTTGATATTATTAAGAAGTAATGGTTTTTTATCTTGAGTCTGAGGTACAATAGAATCTTTGCTGCTAATAATTTCTTGAGAACTTATGATGTTAATTCCTAAAAAAAATGAAAATATAATTGATATAGTTAACTTTTTTTTCAAGAT
>JAYPDR010000142.1:0-2670 GCA_038125345.1 Marinoscillum sp.
CTACAGAGAGATTGTTTAGAGGTGATAGCGATGAATTTATGTCTATGGATGATCCAAGAGATTATGGATCATTAATTTATGAATTGAGTTTTAAAGAGGCCATTAATTCAAAACCTCCAATTATTTCTGATTATAAAATTATTACGTTTGGAATAACTGTTCCTGAAATTGAAGAGATCTACAATTCAAATAAATATTTAGAAGTTAAAAAAGTATTAAAAGATATTACAGCAAGAGAGCTTGCAACTGCTTTAGCTCTTAGAAAGGCTATTAAAAAATATGATATTAAAAATGCTATTTCATTTCATAGATCTATTAGAAGAGCAGATAATTTTAGAACACAGCAAGATTTAATTACAAAAATTTATCCTGAATATGGAAAACTTAAATCATTCCACGTAGCAGGAGATATGCCAACATCTGATAGAGCAATGCAAATGAGAGAGTTTGCAAAGGGTAAAGGTTTAATGACCAATGCAAGATGTTTAACAGAGGGAGTTGATCTACCTGCTATTGATTGTGTGTGTTTTACTGATCCTAAAAGAAGTAAGGTTGATATTGTTCAAGCAGCAGGAAGAGCTTTACGTTTAGCAAAAGGTAAAAAATTTGGATACATATTAATTCCTATATTTATTCCTGCAGGAGCAGATTTTACAGAAGCTGCAGAAGAACAAGGGTTTGACGATGTTGCAATAACTGTAAGAGCATTAGCAACAACAGATAAAAGAATTGTTGAATATTTAAGAGCAATTTCAGAAGGGAAAAAACCTAGAGGTGGGACTATTGTTGAGGGAATAATTTCAACTAATAGTCTTATGAAAGTTGAAGCTGAGGAATTTGATAAAGCTATTAAATTAAAAGTTTGGGATAAAGTTGCCATAGGTAACTGGGTAAGTTATGAGGAAGCTCAAGAATTTGCGGTTAAAAATAATATTAAATCAACAAGTGAATGGAATAAATTTTTCCTTGATAATAAGGTAAACAGAAATATTCCAAGATCACCTAATAGCGCTTATAAAGATATATGGAAATCTTGGGGTGATTTTTTAAAAACAGGAACAATAGCTTCAGTAATACTTAGTAAAAATTATGTTAGTTACGAAAAAGCAAAAGAAATTGTAAAAAAATTTAATATTAAATCTAATAATCAATACAAAAGATTTCATAGGGATAGAAGAAATTTTGATGAACTTAAAATACCAAGAGCTCCAGGTCAGGTTTATCAAGAAGAATGGGAAGGATGGCCATTATTTCTTGGTATTCATAAACCATCTAAAAAGATTAAATATTTTACATATGAAGAAGCTAAAGAATTCATAAAAAAATTTAATTTTAAAAAATTTGATGATTATGCAAAGTATATAAGAAGACCTGATAGAGATTTAAGATTACCATCAAAGCCGATGTTAAAATATAAAGGGAAAGGGTGGATCAATGTTGCTGAATTTCTTGGAACGAAAATATTATATAAAGGAAATTATATTAACTATAAAAATGCAGAGAAATTTGCACATAAACTTAAGCTCAAATATGCAAGAGATTGGTCTAAACTTAAATTACCATTAAATATTCCTCGTTCACCAGATATAGTTTATAAAAATAAAGGCTGGGTTGACTGGTCCACTTTCTTAAATACTCAAATACACGGTAATAAAAATTTAGCTTCTTTAAAGGAGGTTACAAAGTTTTTAGTTTTTAATAAGGTTTCTTCTTATTCTCAATACGACAAATTAAGAAAGAATGGTAAAACACCATATAATTTTCCATTTAATTTAAGTAAATTTTTAAGCAATAAGAATATAAATTCGATTTTTTCTTTAACAGGAATATTTCCAACAAAGTTATCTGAAAATGATAAAAAGAAATTATATAATTATGAAAAATTAAAAGAATATATTTCAAAAATTAAAGAAATTGACTCACAAAAAAGTTATTATGAATATTGGAAAAAAAATAAAATTCCAATTTTTGTTAGAAAATATCCACCAAGAATGAAAGATTGGAAAGGATGGGACGATTTTTTAAATAAGAGACAATATTTATCTTACGAAGAGGCCAAAATAAGAATTAAAGAATTTAACTTTAAAGGAAGTAGGGAATACTTTGATTATGTAAAAAATAATGGAGAAATAAAAGATATACCAAGAACGGTAAATCAATATTATTCAATAAAAAATATGTGGAAAGGTTGGCCTGATTTTTTAGGCAAGAAGAAGTAATTACCTACCACTTACAGCTGAATTATCCAGATAAACTTTCCTGGCATTAGCCTAACCAATCTAATGATGATCTAATGTTTTCGATCTAAAAAGCAAGATTTTATAGATTTAAAGGATAAATTTTCTGGTTAAAGGATAAATGATATTTGGAAATATGATCTCTAGTTATTATATTAAAGACTTCTTAATAACACCTTGTCTAAACGTTAATAAGAAAAATGTAATAGGTTGAGCGCCTATTACTTGTTTTGTGGGGAAGTACCTTACCTTTATATCCATAAAGTTTTTTCAAAACTTCCCCATAAGCAACTACTTACCTTTAAATACTATCAATAAAATTCCTATTACAAAGCAACCTATCGCAAGAATAAAAAGAGCATTAGTAAATGGTTCCATAGCAACTACTTAACTACTTTCAAATATGATGGTCTTGGTTTTTTAGGTTTTCTTG
>JAYPDR010000143.1:0-2670 GCA_038125345.1 Marinoscillum sp.
CCAATCCAGTCGAGGAAAAACTTTTACCAATTAATGTTACCGTTACTAAAGAAGGCCAATATGCTATTAATGAGGAAATACTCTCTCAAAAATCTATAGACTCAATTGAAAAGAGACTTATTCAGATAGCGGGTAATGCGAAAGATTTACCTGTTATTATTAATGCTGATGCAGATACGCCTCATCAATCAGTTGTTAATGTTATGGAGGCATCCAGAAGAGCCGGACTTAATAAAATTACCTTTTCCACAAAGCTAAATTAATATAATGCTTATGTCGAAATTTGATACGACTGTTAGCGAAAAAAAAAATTTTAAGGATGTTTATTTAAGACTTCTTAAGTATAGTTTTAAGTATAAAAAAGTAATTTTTATCAGTATTTTCTTTCTTGTCATTCTTTCTCTAACAAATGCAGGGTTTTTATCAGTAATCAAGAATATAACTGATGCTGGTTTTAATGATAATTCTTCCTCAATTCAAATTATCCTACCAATAAGTCTTTTGTTGATAATGGTCATTAGAGCTCTATCAAACTTTGTTTCAAGTTATTCTTTAAGATGGGTTTCTAGAAAAATTGTTCAGGATTTAAGATTTGATATTTTTGAAAAATTAATGATACTTCCTACTTATTTTTTTGATAGTAATGCTGCAGGAAATATTGTTTCTAAATTAACTTATGAAACTGAACTTTTATCAACTATTGTAATTAAAGTTTCTTTAGATGCAATTAAAGACAGCCTTACATTATTTGCTGTATTGGCATATATGATTTATCTCGATTGGTTTCTTACATTGATTTTTGCTATGGTTATTCCAATTATTATCATTTATCTTAAAAAGGTATCTCCTAGGTTAAGAGACTCTGGTAAAGAGGCACAAATAACCATGGGTGATATGACTCGGGTTTCTGAAGAAGCAATTTCTGGACAAAGAATAATTAAGATCTTTGGAACAGCAAAATATGAACTACAAAGATTCACTTTTTTTTCAGAGAGAAATAGAAAAATGCAAACAAAACTAGCGCAGCTGGCTGGGGGTAATAGTTTCTTTATAGAAATTACATCAGGTATCGCATTATCACTTGTAGTTTTTTATTCAATAAATAATCTAACTGCAGGCGAGTTTGCAGCTTTTGCCACAGCGCTTTTAATGCTTCTTAATCCTATAAAAAAATTAACAGCTATAAATGAACAAATCCAAGTCGGATTTACAGCGGCATCTAATATTTTTAATGTTATCGATGAAAAAAAAGAGCTAGATAAGGGAAAAATAACTCTACAAAAAATTGAAGGAAAAATTCAATTTAAAAATGTTTCTTTTACTTATCCTAATACAAATAAGAAAGTGATTAATGATATTTCATTTATTATAAATCCAGGAGAGAAGGTGGCTCTTGTTGGCAAATCAGGAGGGGGAAAATCTACAATACTTAATTTATTTGCATTATTTTATTCTGATTTTATTGGACATATATATCTGGATGGGATTGATATTAAAAAAATAAAGCTTTCAAATTTTAGAAAAAAAATTGCGTTGGTTAGTCAAGATATTATTTTATTTAATGATACGGTTCAAAATAATATTGCTTATGGAAAAAAAGTAAATCTAAGTAGTGTCAAAAAAGCAGCTAAAGCAGCAAATGCACTAGAATTTATTGATAAGCTCCCACAAAAATTTGACAACATGGTCGGTGATAGAGGTATAAAGCTTTCAGGTGGACAGAAACAGAGAATTGCAATTGCTAGAGCCATTTTAAAAGATGCACCTATCTTACTTCTTGATGAAGCCACATCATCATTAGATGTTGAGTCTGAGCAATTTGTTCAAAAAGCACTAGATAATTTAATGAAAAAAAGAACCTCGATAATAATTGCACATAGGTTAAGTACTGTTATTAATGCCGATAAAATTATTGTTATTGATAAAGGATCAATTAATGATATTGGAACTCATAGTGAGCTTTTAAAAAAGAAAGGTTTATATTTCAGATTGTATAAAGAAGGATTTGATTAATTTGTCATCTTTTCTTCAAGTTTTTAATAATCAACTTTATAGAAGAATTTCATGGACATTTCTTTTATTTCCAATAAGTTGCATTTTTTTTATTATTATTGTTTCTAGGAAATATTTATATAAATTTAATATTTTAAAAAAATATAAATTAAGCGTTCCTGTAGTCATAGTCGGAAATATCACTACAGGAGGTACAGGAAAAACATCATTAATTCTTAAAATTATTGAAGAGTTAAAAAAAAAAGGAATTTCAGTTGGTGTGATATCAAGAGGGTATGGCTCGAAAAATAAATATCCGAAAGAAGTTCTTGTTAGTTCAAAAGCTGAAGATGTTGGAGATGAGCCATTACTCTTAAAAAAAAGATTTGACGTACCGGTTTTCGTTGGAAAAGATAAAACTTCTGTAGGTAATTTGTTAATTGATCAATATCCTAATGTCCAACTAATTTTATCTGATGATGGACTTCAACATTATAAGTTACAGCGAGATTTTGAGATTTGCATCATAGATGGAGAGAGAGGCTTTGGAAATAATCTACTTCTTCCATCCGGCCCATTAAGAGAGACAAAAACAAGGCTGGATGAATGTAACTTAATTGTTGTAAATGGGCAAAATGATGATTTTGATTTTGATTATCTAATGACTTATAAAAATCC
>JAYPDR010000144.1:0-2667 GCA_038125345.1 Marinoscillum sp.
CAGAGAAAATAAGTTAGAAAATAAAATATCTCAAAATAATTCTGAGAATATTTTCCTCTTCTACTTAAAATCATTTTTTGATACGCAACCTTTAAATTCGGCTTTCAAAAATCTTATTTTTAAATCATTAGTAGAACCAAGTTCATTGGATGATTTGTTATTACAAATAAAAATTGCAACAGACCATAATCTAAATGCACCAAAAGAACTTAATTTGAATGCTTCAGTTTTTTATATTTACTCTGAGAAAAACACGAATGTTACAAATATAATTTCACAGATTCATAATAGAATATCCTCAGAGACTAATAAAAATGTATTCGCATATCACTTAGCCAATGATTTTCTTAGTGACATTCCGGGTATTTATAGTCCAAGTAATTTAAAATTAACGGATATCTATTCACAATATCATTTCGATTTGGATAAAGCGGTTTATATTATTAATGTTAATGATATTGATTCAATGAATGGAAATAGTGTTATTCAAACAAAAGCACAAAAATGTCATATTGCCTTATGTAACAGCCTGTCTAGCTTTTCTTATTTCGAACATTTGAATTCATTAGCCAAATGGGATAATTATATTTTTACTAATATATCACCGACATTTTTTACAATTGAACTACTTCAATTTCTAATTTTATCAAAGCCTCATATATCGATCGGTTCTCTTTATAACGATTCAAGTAATAATTTGATCTATTTATCAAAAGATTATTTTATTCAAGGTTTTATACAATTAATTAGAAAATATTTTGCTTATACAAAAATCTGATTGTATGGAAAATAATAGATCTGTAATTGGTGTTGCCAGCGGCAAAGGTGGGGTAGGAAAAACTACTTTTGCAACAAACCTTGCTTATTACTATGCATCAATAGGTAAAAAGGTACTGATATTTGATGCTGATTTAGGATTGGGCAATATACATATCGCCTTCAAGAAAAAATTGTCTGGAAATCTTATAGATGTAATCAATGGTAAAGATACAATTACTAATGTGTTATTAGATTTGAGTCCAAATATCTCACTCGTAAGCGGTGGTACTAATCTTGATCAAATTCTTCAAATAGATCCAAATTTAAATCAACAGATAATACACTTGGTAAACGAACTTAAGGATCAGTTCGATTTACTTATAGTCGATGTTGCTGCAGGTATTAATTATAGCGTTCTTGATTTTCTTTCTGCCTGTAGCCATAAAATTGTTATTGGTACAAGTGAGCCTTCTTCAGTATCAGATGCTTACGCTCTTATTAAGCTTCTTTATCTTAAATATGGAATAGATCATATTTCCTATTTGCCAAATAAAGTAAAAAACTCTATTGAAGGTTCTCAAATTTTTGAAAAACTTAGATTAATTGCAGCCAAATATATCGGTTGCTCATTAAATAAAATTGGAACTTTAACATTAAATGAAGATTATAATAGGGGCTGGGTAGATGGCGATTTGCCAATCGCACACGGAAGAAAATCAAGCATATACAACGAGTTTGCAGGAATTGCTTCTATGATTGAAAAAGCAGAATACATTAGTACATCTAATGGCCTGAAGTTCTTCCAGTAAAGATGTAGTAAATACCTTAAATGTACGAGAAAAATATCAATTCTCAAAGAGATACTCTTATCAATGAAAATATTTCATTGGTGACCCGTATTGTAAATCATTTAAAACCAAGAATACCTCCAAATATTGATTACGATGACATGATGCAAATTGGCATTTTGGGATTAATTTCAGCCGCGGATAATTACAACGATAATCTTGGTGTGTCCTTCGTAGACTATGCTAAAAGTAGGGTAAAAGGTTCAATAATTGATGAAGTACGAAAAATGAGTGATATTTCTCGATTAGCAATTAAAAATACTCAGGAACATAATAAAGCTATTCATTTTCTAACGTCGAGTCTGGAAAGAACGCCTACAAGTAATGAAGTTGCTCAATATTTAAATATCTCAATAAATGAATATGAAGCACAGCGGACACATGCAGAACGATTTAAAATAGATGCGCCTGCTGAAAATGATTCAGAATATGACATCTTTGATACATTTTTATCCGCCGATTCAAACCCTTTAGATGACATTGAAGTTGAAGACATAAAGCTTTACCTTACGAAAGAAATTAATAAACTTTCAGAACGAGAAAGACAGATTCTTCAGTTATATTATTATGAAGAATTTAATTTGAAAGAAATTGCTGAAATAATAGGGGTTGTTGAATCGAGAATAAGTCAAATTCTTTCCAAAACAATCAAATCTCTTCGCACAAAAATTCATAATAAGATCTCGAATGTTTCTTAGCAAATTTCTAAAAAAAAATAAATCTCAAAAAAAGCTCGCCGAACTGAAAAGATTGAGCAAACAAGATTATGAAAACTGCATAAAAAATAACAGGTCGATTGGGAATTTAAGATTACGAAATCGCTTAGCGTTACGGTCAAAGGCAAACGTCGAAAAAACCTTTATAGATGCAGCTAAGAATGTTGAGATTTATCAAAAAGTAAGGCTTGAGGCCTCTTTAACAAATAATAATTTAGAGTTAACTCCTCCTAAAATTGAGACTTCTTATCAAATCTTACAAACAGATAAAGGGCTAATTGTAAGTTACATACCTTTTGAATACGCAGAGGAGGTTTTTAAAATTGGGGCTTCCTATCAAAATT
>JAYPDR010000145.1:0-2651 GCA_038125345.1 Marinoscillum sp.
CCTCTTGCGATAAATTCATTGAAGCTTTACCAATAAATAAAAATTTTGGAGACAGAGAGATAAAAGTTCTTGATATACGAATATCCAATGATCAGCAAGTTGTTGATCTTAACCTATCAAAATTAATTTCATATAAGAAGATAAAATTAATAACATTATCAAATGATCTTCGTAAGGTAAATTGGGAATACTATAAGGTAGCTGAAAGTTTATTAAATGAAATAAGATTATGTATAGAAAATCCTCATTACGATGAACCTTTCTTATTACTTTTAGATACTTCAAATAATATTCGCGGTATCTATAGATCTCTTGATCAAAAAGAGATCGAAAGATTAAATGTTGAAATCGATATTTTAAAACTTGAGAATGAAAATTAATAAAATTATTTTAGGAGTATCTATATTAATTCCAATTGCAGTTGCTATTCTTTTATTCATGCCTAATAGAATAGAATTATTTGGTGAATGGACCTATGTTTTGCCTCACTTTAATGCTGTAATCAATTCATTGACATCAGTTCTTTTAATAGTTTCATTTTATATGATCACTGTAAAGAAGAATATCATGGCTCATAAAAAATTAAATATTATTTCATTTGTTCTAGGAGCAATTTTTTTAGTTTCATATATAATATATCATTCTTCAGTTGAAAGCACTTCATACTCAGGTAGTTATAAATTAGTGTATTACTCGTTTCTAATATCACATATTTTACTATCAATAGTAGTAGTCCCTTTTGTTCTATTTGCATTTTATTATTCTTTATCTGATCAAATTGAAAAACATAAAAAAATTGTAAAATTTACATTTCCAATATGGCTTTATGTATCTGTATCTGGAGTAATTGTTTATTTTATGATTAGTCCATATTATGCTCAATGAGAACTAAATTGATATACATATTTATTGTTATTTTAATTAGTTCTTATGACACTTATGCTCAAGGGTGTTCAATGTGTAGAGGAATTGTTGAGAGTGATGCTAATTCTGGAGGTAATGGAATATCATCAAGTATAAATTCTGGTATAATATATTTATTTACTTCAACTTACATATTAATTATAATAGGAGCTGTATTTTGGTATTATAGAAGTAAAAAAAACATAAAAGAAATTGAGGCAATGAATAAAATAAAAGAGAGGGTTGCTTCAATTATAGACTAATTATTTTTTGATTCTATTCATCAACTTATTAGAAAATATAAATTGATTAAGTTCTGAAATTGTAGTTTTCAGAATCCTCTTATTATCGCCTTCCCATAATTTTCTTCCATTATGTAAAAACATTATATATTCTCCAATTTCAATTACTGAGTTCATGTCATGAGTTACTACCACAGTGGTTGTATTTAATTTTTGAGTTAATTCAAGAATTAAATCGTCTATCTTTATTGCAGTTAGCGGATCTAAACCTGAGTTTGGCTCATCACAAAATAAGTATTTAGAATCATTTACAATTGCTCTAGCTATTCCTACTCTTTTTTTCATTCCTCCACTTAATTCTGATGGCATCTTAGAGTTATTTCCTTCTAAACCAACTAATTCAAGACAATGATTAACTTTTTCTATCTTTTCTTTTTCAGAAATATTAGTTAACATATCTAAAGGAAATTTTATATTCTCTTCAACATTTTTAGAGTCAAATAAAGCACCCCCTTGAAATAACATTCCAATTTCTCTTCTAATCTGTGTGGAAGTATTTTTATCAGATTCTATAAATATTCTTTTATCGAAAAGTACTTTCCCAGTGTCTGGTTTTAATAAACCAACTAAACATTTAAGAAGAACACTTTTACCAGTTCCACTTGCTCCTATAATTAAATTGGTTTTCCCTTTCTCAAATTTTCCATTTATTTCATGCAAAATTTTTTTATTATTAAATGATTTTGAAATACTTTTAATTTCTATCATACTAAAGTAAAATTTGAGCTAAAATATAATCTGCAACTAATATAGCTATACAACTATTGGTAACAGCATTAGTGCTTGATTTCCCAACTTCCAGAGCGCCTCCAGTTGTGTAATAGCCCTGAAATGATGAGATAGATGAAACTAAGAATGCAAATACATATGATTTGATTAAAGCAAATGGGATATTAAATGGATTAAATTCATATCTTAATCCATAAATATATTCTTGTCCTGTAATTACATCAGTTAAAACTCCAGCAGTATATCCTCCAATAATTGCTAAAGTAGCAGATATTACTACTAAAATAGGGAACATCATTAAGGCAGCAATAATTTTAGGCAGTACGAGATAAGAGCTTGAATTAATACCCATAACCTCTAATGCGTCAATTTGTTCAGTAATTCTCATTGTCCCAAGTTCACCGGCAATATTAGATCCAACTTTACCTGCAAAAACTATAGCAATAATTGTAGGAGATAGTTCTAATAAGGTCATATCACGAACTACTAATGAAATAACATAATCTGGAATAAATGGACTCACTAGATTAAATGCAGTCTGAATAGTTGTGACAGCACCTATAAATACAGAGACAATTGATACAATAAACAAGCTATTATATCCAATTTTAATACATTCATTTAATGTAAGATTTAAATAAACTTTAAACCTCTCTTTTCTTTCAAAAAGAGAGAACATAAATAAGATGTATTTTCCAAAAATTTTCAAATTATTCT
>JAYPDR010000146.1:0-2619 GCA_038125345.1 Marinoscillum sp.
CAATATAGTGCAATAAGTTATCAATAGTCATCATAGTTTACTCCATTCTCTTCTAGCTCAATTTGTATAATCTCTTCTAAGTCATAAATACTACACCCAGAAGCTAAATATTCTTCAACCTTTGATTCATCTAAATCTGGGTATTTGTTTTTTAATCTTTGAAGCTCTAAGTCTTCTTCATCTGTTAAGAAATCATCAAAGTTATTATCAAAACTATTTAGACCGAAAAAATCATCATTGAAAGTATTAAGGAAATAATCATTAGATGTTATCAGTTGTTTATCCTCATCTTTTGGGTTTTTCCAATTACCGAACCTTGTTTGTTTACCTGTCTTACCGTCCATTATTACGAATTTATTATTATTTGTCCATAATTTTAGAATAGAATAATCGACATAAGACAAAATCCATGAGAGTAGATAAGTGTCTGATAATTCCCCATCAGGTAATTTTGCGTCTTTATGAGTTATCATTATTTTTACTGCAATTTGTTTTAACTCATCTAAATCTAAAGTCCCATTATGAAATAGAATGTCATTAGACGTATATCCTTCTAGTTTATTTTCTACATTTTTACCAATTACGAAAGGGTGGTTTAATTTCTTGTTTGTTGCACTGCCTACGCTTGCAATTCTATAATGTTGGATTATAGATTTATTGCCTTTAACTTGTTTCATTAATTTCTTAATCTCTTTAAGTTTCATGCCTTTCTTAAAGTAAATCTGTTTTTTATCCTCATCAAAATATGCTAATCCAGAAAAATGAGGGTTATCTTGATACATTTTATCCATCATCTTAGTAGATGGGATATTTTCCTTTGATTCTATGCAGGCTATCACACACATAATAGCTCAACCATTCCTAATAATTCATTGTCTAGCTTATCCCAAAAAATCCCATAATTTTCTTGAGTTATGGGTTTTTCTATTGGGAAATATTTTCCTTTTTCAATGTCTTTTAGTGTTAAAAATGATAAATTTGGTACAAATCTAGTTTTATTATCATCATAAATGATTAAATGTTTCATGTTTTTATCATTTAATCTAATATCATCAAAAAAATATCTATATTTTCTTGTCTTACCATTTACCATTATTTTCTCAATTTTCTTATTATTGTTTAATCCCTTGCATTTAGCGTAAATCCTCATACCTTTTTTGATAAATTCGGTTCTTACTTCAATTTCTATATCGTCTTTTTTAATTGATAAAGTATTTGATATTTCCTTTTGTTGGTTTAACCATTCGTTAACTATTCGGATTAATTCGTGTGTATATTCCATTGTAATAGTTTTATCATCAAAAACTGTGCCAATTCTAAATTCGACAGTCTCATATTTATGATAAGAATTAAAATTAATGTGGGTATATCTATTATTATTATTTTGACTAAGTTGTCCATCTGCGTCAAATTCATTCTCAGCAAATTTAACACCAGCTAACCTTTGATAAAATCTTGAACCTTTGTTTATTTTTCGTTTTTCTGCCCATAGATATAATTTATTTATTAAAAAGTCATGAAATTTAGGATTTGCTAATTTTATAATATCTCTAAATCCGTTTTTAAATGATAAATGGACATGATAACCACAACTGGAATTAACTTCATCTGGGTAATTAATTAAAATAAATTCATCTACTTCATTCTCTGATATTGGATTTGAGTTTATTTCCCCAATATGTGGACACTCCTCATTACATTCACATTCACACTCACATTCTCTATCACAATTATAGTCTAAATCGTCACATCGTCTGAAAGTGTCCCTATTATCATAAAATTCATCATTACAAAATTCTATACAGTCATTACAAATATTTTCATTATTACAATTTTCATTATCACAACTTGTTAAATGCCTAATTTCCATATCACAGTCACACGAATCTAATTGATTTTCACAGTTACAACATCTCACGCATTGATAACACTCGCATGAATCTGTATTATTTCCACAATGCTCGCAAAAAATACATGAATCACACTCGCACGAATCATAGCAACAGCAATTATTATAGTCCCCATTATAATCACATTCGTGATTTTCAAAATGAACTGAACCGTCTTCTTTTAAATCACAATGTCCTTGATACCATAAACCTTCGATTTCTAATCCGATTTTATTAATGAAATTTTTCATCTTATACCCATTGTTTTATGGGTTTTTAAAGTGTTTGGTCAAACATTTTTTACAATTAGCTAAAATATAGTAAACTTAAAATAATCTATATAATCTATATAGTTTCAGTGATAATATATAGATTTTTGAATTTCCTATATTTTCAAAAATGTAAATTTGAAAAATGCAATTTTCAAAAATGCACTAGAAAATATTTTCAAATCAAAAATTTGTTAAAGTCTACAAATTACCGTAAAATATCTCATAGTTACTGTAAATTACGGTACTAATTGAAAAAGTACGGTACTAGTACCGTAAATTACGGTAAGGGGTCAAATTTAAAAATTTTAGACTTATACAGTACGTAGAAATTTTTCCTTTTACCATTCAGAATTAGAACCACATTTTCCATTTAGACACTTTTTTCCAGACACCCCCCCCTCCTCTTTTTTTGAGTATTTTTTGGTTTCTGTCATTGGTCTAATCACAAGTTCTCCTGT
>JAYPDR010000147.1:0-2470 GCA_038125345.1 Marinoscillum sp.
AAAGATACTAGGTGTTATTCTTATAGAAACAGTTACTGTCAATATTTTTCCCTCGTCCACAAGATAAAAAGGCTCCAATATTAATCCCCATATAAAAAATCTTAAATCCTATGTCTCTTCTATCATCATCTTTAGAGTAAAGACCTCCAACCATAGTAGAAATATTAGGTTTTAGACCACCAACTCCTAAAATTATAAAACCAAGTCCAAAATAAAATGCAGTTAAGTCATCAATTGCAAGAATACTATGACCCAAAACTAGGAGAGCCCCCCCAAGCATAACAGTCTTTTTTTGTCCAAGAAATTTATCAGCAATCCATCCACCTGGAATTCCTGCAACATAAACTAACATTGTATACCATCCATAAAGAGCTAAAGCTTCACTCTCTGTCCAACCATAACCAGCATTTTCGGCATTAGTTTCAGAGATTAAAAACAATACGAGGAGTGCCCTCATTCCATAATAAGAAAATCTTTCCCATAGCTCAGTAAAAAAAAGTACATATAGACCGTAAGGGTGTCCGAATAAAGTTTTGTCAGTATTTTTCATTTTCATCTTGAATATATAAAAAAAAAACGACGAAGCTTAATATTATAAATTATAAATTATAAATTTCATCCTGGAATGGAATACTTTAATGATTATCTAGGAAGAGTTTTAAATTTACTATCTGAGTTTCTATTTATTTTCAATAAAACTCTTTTCCAGATTGGTGACTCCGAGGTAAGTATTGGAACTATTGTTATTTTTTTTTCTAGCTTTTATATTCTAGTAATAGTTTCCAAAAATGTAAGACTACTTCTTCTTAATAAAATTTTAGCAAAGTCTAAGCTTAAGAAATCTTTTAGAGAGTCTATAGCTAATGGTGTGAGGATTACTATGATGCTTATAGGAACAATCATAATTATCCAAGCTGTTGGTATAGATCTAAGCGCATTAAGTCTTTTAGCTGGTGCTTTAGGTGTAGGTATTGGTTTTGGTTTTCAGAAAGTTACAGATAATTTAATTAGTGGTTTAACAATTTTAGTTGAAGAACCTATTAAAGTTGGTGATAGAGTTGAGGTAGGGGAAGTAAGTGGTGACATAGTTAATATTTCTTTAAGATCAACTACTATTGTCACAAATGATAATATTTCTATTATAGTTCCTAACTCTGAATTTGTATCAAGTAAAGTAATAAACTGGAGCCATAATAACAGAATAGTTAGGTTTAGACTTCCAATTGGGGTGAGCTATGATGAAGACCCTGAAACAGTTAGAAAATTATTATTAGAAGTTGCAGCTGAAAATCCAAATGTTCAAAAAGAACCTAAACCTAAAGTATTTTTTGATAATTATGGTGATAGTTCTCTTAACTTTAAATTAGGAGTTTGGACATCAACATTTACAGATAAACCTGAATTTTTAAAGAGTGAAATTTATTTTGCAATATTTAAAAAGTTTAAAGAGAATAATATTAAAATACCTTATCCTCAGAGAGATTTACATATAAAATCACATGTCAAGTGATTACTTTATTTTAGATTTTAATTAAAAAAATATGACTTTTAAAAAGAAATATATTCTCCAATATTCTTTTGAATTTGTTGTCATTGTTCTGGGTATTTCAGTTTCTTTTTGGTTAAACCAGATTTCAATAAATAATCAAAATGAAGTCGAGAGAGTTAAGGTGTTAAATAGCTTAAGGATAGAGGCTTCGGAAATAAAAAACTATTGTGATGAGAGAATAAGAAGTTGGGATAAGGACAGAGAAATTCTTAGAATGTTTTTAGATACTGACGGGTTAAATTTTAATGTTGACTCTATTACTAAATTAACTACAAGTAAGGGAAGCATAGAGTTTAATTTAATTTATTATAGAGTATTTGAGCCTCCAATGAATAGGTATTACTCAATAATCAATGCTGGTACTTTAAAATATGTTAAGTCGGATAAAATAAAAGAAATATTAAGTCGGCTTCATAATACTTTCTATTCTTATGTTGAGACTACTGTAGAGTATGAGAGACTTCTTAAAGAAAATTTTGTTTCTTTTTTTGCCTCTAATCATCCTGAAATTATTATAGCTGGATCTGATAATAAAGTGTCTGTTCAAGAATATTCTAAATTGTTGCATAACTCAATATCAACTGATAAAAAATTGAGATCTAATTTATTGGTTCTAAATAAGTATTTAGGAACAAAATTAAATTTTATTAGACTTTATATGAATATCCTTGATGAGTTAGAAAGAGAATTAGTTACAGTGTTAAAAGATTAAAACAAAAACCCTCTAAGTCTGTGACATTGAGGGTTTATTTGTGGGCCCACCAGTCCTTGAAGGAGGGTTGTATATATACTGATAATAAACAAGTTAACTTATTTAGGTGGTTCGGTATCCGAACCTTTTTAAAAATCAAGATTTTTTTACATTAACCCTAGTTCGAGTCCCATTTGGACCATTCCTTTTTTGTTAAAATATATTCATGT
>JAYPDR010000148.1:0-2407 GCA_038125345.1 Marinoscillum sp.
CGTATATAGTGTTATATTGTTCTGCAAATTGATCAGTTAACTCTCCTTGCCAAGAATATGTCCAAGCACCATTCAAAGTTCTCATACTGTTCGCATTAGGGCCGGTTACTAATATTTTTGGTTTACCTGTAATAGGCAATATATTCTCATCATTTTTGAGTAAGGTAATGGACTCTGATGCCGCTTTAAAAGCTAATTGATGATGTTTTTTTGAACCAAAATCATCATAATCTTCATAGTTTGTTACAGGATTGTCAAATAAATCTAACTCAAATTTTAATTTTAATATTCTTTTCACAGCATCATCTATTCTTGACTCTTTTACCTCCCCTTCCTTTACTAGTGCTATTAAATCTCCAATAAACTGTTCGTACTCATATGGTACCATTGACATATCAATTCCAGCATTTATAGCTATTTTAACCGCTTCTTTTTGATTTTTAGCAACTTTATCTCTGTCATGAAGTTTTCTTATATCTTCCCAATCGCTAACAATAACGCCCTCAAATTTTAATTCTTTCCTAAGAGTATTTATAATTAAATCATAATCTGCATGAGCAGGAACTCCATTTATTAAGCCTGAGTTAATCATAATTGTCTTTGCTCCAGCTTCTATAGCTTTCTTAAAAGGCTCGATATGATATTCTTTAAGTACATTATCTGGTATGTATGATGGTGTTCTATCTTTACCTGAGATTGTTGAATGATATCCAACAAAGTGCTTTATACAAGATGCTAAAGAATATTTATTAGAGATATCATTATTGGGACCTTGAAATCCTTTAACCATAGATAAACTAAATTTTTCAACAAGTAGTGGATCTTCACCAAATGTCTCAAACTGTCTTGAAAATCTAGGATCTAACCCTAAGTCTATAACTGGAGAAAAATTCCACGGAATACTTGAAGCTCTAGTCTCATAAGCACAAACTAATGCCATATTATAAGCATTTTCAGGATTCCAACTTGCAGCAGTTGTAATTTGTTGAGGAAACATAGTTGCTCCATCAATGTAAGTTGCTCCATGAATACCATCGATACCATAAATAACTGGAATTTTATGAATTGAGTTTTCAATTGCAATTTCTTGTATTTTAGAAATATTTTGATGCCAAACACTTGGTCTTTGAGCAGTATTATTTATTGTATTTAGAACTGAACCTACTTTGAAATCAACAAGAGCTCTTTTTGCTTTATTCTCATCAATTTCCATAGGAAAAGTAGAAACCCATTTATTAGGACCTTTAGCAATTACAGTAAGATTTATTTGAGCCATTTGACCAACTTTCTCCTCTAAAGTCATTTTTGAAAGAAGGTCATTAACTTTATTATCAATAATTGAATGTTTATTGTTTTCGATACATGAAAATAAAAACAATAATGAAAATATATATCTCATTTAATTTTGAAAGATTAGATTAAAAAAAGAAGTAAATCTAGCTAGATATTTTCCAAAAAGCTATTCCACCAGCCTGTTTTCCAACTTTTACAGAAGAAATAAGCTCAAATGTTTTTAGGTCAATAACATCAACAATTCCTGGCTCTCCCCCTACTCCCTCAACTGAGATAAAAGCAAATAGGTTATCAGGTGAAATTGCTATTCCATGAGAAACATTAGCAGTATTTTTAATTTTTTTAACTAATTTTTTTTGATCTAGGTCATATATAGCAGTACTACCCTCTCCTTTCAAAGTTGTGATTAAATAGTTCCCATCAGGTGTTATTTCAACATTATATGGTCCTTTTCCAGTCTTTATTCTGTCTGTTATTGACCATGTATCAAGATTAACTTCTATCAGTTCATTTGATCCATTTCCAGCAATATATAAAAGATTAGAAGATGGATGAGGTATAACCCAAGTTGGTTTTACAGATGAGTGACTCATATTAGATTCTGAAGTATGATTCATATGGTTCATATGATGATCATGATTCATCATGTCTAATTTTAACTTTCTATTAACATCCATTGAAATTCCATCAATCTCAAAAAGTTCACCAGACATCATAGTTACTGAATACTGAAATAAGCCGTCTGAAGATAATCTTGAGCCATGAGGCATAGTTCCTGTCTCAATTTGTTTAATTTCAACCATTAATTCTGGATCTACTACAGAAACAGTACTAGGCACCATATCTCCGTGAAGATTAAAATTAACACAATAAAGTAGCCCAGTTGATTCTGAAACTTGCATGGTAGCTGGGAATAAACCAAGAGTTATTTTAGATATTGGTTTGTTTGTTTGGGTAGAATATTTATACAAACTACCATATGGACTTCCATGAGCTAACGAGAGATACCAAAATTCTCCATGTTGCTCTTGCTTGAAGCCATTCTCCTCGGCGTAGTCAAGTGGTTGTATTTAATTTTTGAGTTAATTCAAGAATTAAATCGTCTATCTTTATT
>JAYPDR010000149.1:0-2406 GCA_038125345.1 Marinoscillum sp.
CTAAGATTGATGGTTACGCTCAATTTCAATCACTTTTATACGAAAATAAATTTTCAGATACATCTTTAGCTAAAAAAATCTTGTTACAATTTAAGCGTTTCTAATTTATATAGTCTTCAATCAATGAATGTAATCCCTGTAATATTATCTGGCGGGTCCGGCACAAGGCTATGGCCCCTATCTAGAAATTATTTCCCTAAACAATTCTTAAATTTAATAGGAAATTTAAGCTTATTCCAGCAAAGTATAAAAAGAGCTTTAGCTCTTGAAGAAAAAAATTTTGAAATAAATAAAATATTAATAGTCTCAAATGAACATCACAGATTCCTCGTATTGGAGCAAATTGAAGAATTAAATTTAAAAAAACCCGTTGAGATTATTTTAGAACCAGAGCCAAGGAATACCGCACCAGCACTAACTCTTGCTGCACTAAGTTCGATTCAATCAGATTGTGAGAATATTTTAATTGTTGCACCATCTGATCATCATATAAGTAATGAAAAACTTTATCGACAATCTGTTCACCAGGCAGTTAAATCAGCTGTAAATAATAATATTGTTACCCTTGGTGTTAGACCAACTAGACCCGATATCGGATATGGATACATTCAACATGATAAAAGTAACAATACGTCTAAAGATGTAATAAGCTTTATTGAAAAACCTGATATAAATTCAGCAAAGAAAATGATTGCGCTTGGAAACTATTCTTGGAATAGTGGTATTTTTATTCTAAAAGATTCGTTATGGCTTGAGGCAATTAAAAAAGCTAATAAGTTAATTTATGATAATGTTGCTAAGTCTTTTAAAAAGAAAACTCATGATAATTGGTTTCTAAGACCGGATTCATCGAGGTTTATATTATCTCCATCAGATTCAATTGATTATGCAGTGATTGAGCATGCAAAAAAATTTAACTTAAGTTTAAAAGTAGTTTTATTAAAATCAGATTGGAGTGATCTTGGGACATTTGCTGCCATTGGTGAGATTGAGAAAAAAGATAAATTAGGTAATGTGTTTAAGGGAGATATTGTATCCCTGGATTCAAAAGATAATATTGTTTTTTCATCAAAAAGAAATGTTTCTTTGTTAGGGGTAAATGATTTGGTTGTAGTCGATACGGTTGACTCACTTCTTATTGCTAATAAAAATAATATTCAAGACATAAAGAGACTTATAAATTTATTAGAAAAAAAACATAAACATTTACTTGATGAGCATATTAAAGTTAATCGGCCGTGGGGATCATATTCAACAATAGATTTTGATGCTAATTTTAAGGTAAAGAGAATAATCGTTAAACCAAATTCAAAATTATCATATCAATCACATAATTTTCGAAGTGAACACTGGGTTGTTGTAAAGGGTTTGGCTACAATTTTATGTGATGGAAATCTTTTTGATTTACATGAAAATGAATCTACATTTATTAAGAAAAATTCAAAACATCAATTAATTAATAATCAAAATCAGAGTTTAGAGATTATTGAGGTACAGATTGGTGAAAAGGTAATTGAGGAGGATATAACCAGATTTGATGATATTTATGGACGATCTTAGATAAATGATTATTATTCAAAAAGAGGATATTGAATTTGAAAAAATTCTAAGTGAGGTAAAGAATAATAAAAATAATATTGGGGCAATATCAACTTTTATTGGTTATGTTCGGGATTTCGAAGGCAGGCAAGGGGAGCAACTGAATCATCTTAACATAGAGCATTATGAGGGAATGACACAAAAGGCTCTTCAGGAAATTGAAAAATTTGCTCGCAAAAAATGGGATTTATTAGAAATCAGAATCATCCATCGAGTAGGTGTAATTCAATTAAATGAGCCTATTGTCTTTATTCTAGTTGCGAGTAAACACCGTGATAATGCATTCGATGCTTGCCGTTATATTATTGACTATTTAAAAATTAAAGCTCCTTTTTGGAAAAAAGAGGTATCAAATAATTACTCTTTGTGGGTTGAGCAGAAGGAATCTGATTTGCTAAAAGTAAAATAAAACAACCCAATCTTTAAACAACATCGTGTTATATCAATGTTCTCTGTTATTATCACTAAAAAATGAGAACAAATAAATTATGAAGCTTACTAAAATTGTTTTTCCTGTTGCCGGCCATGGCTCTAGATTTTTACCTGCCACCAAGGCCACACCAAAAGAAATGTTGCCTATTGTTGATAAGCCACTTATTCAATATGCTGTTGAGGAGGCCCTTGAGGCAGGCTTTACAGATCTTATTTTTATAACGGGTAAAACTAAAAGGGCTATCACAGATCATTTCGATACAACGCTAGACATCGGAGTATCCAATATTACGGAGAAGAAAAAAAAGCTCTTTGAGGATATGAATAATATTATTCCTAAATCAGCCTCATGCATTTACCTGAGACAAGGTGAGC
>JAYPDR010000150.1:0-1333 GCA_038125345.1 Marinoscillum sp.
CTTCAATCTCAAAACTTTTAATACCGAAAGTTATGATTTTATAATCAGATATGATCGGAGGACTTGCTTCAATTGCAGCTTTAAAGCTTAATTGGTAAATGATATCGCCATAATCTCTAGGATCATCCATGGAAAGATATTCGTCTTTGTCCCTTCTAAATAATCTTTCAGTAGCAGTCATGAATAGACGTTTTTTAATCTTAATGTTCTTCTGATGAATTAGGTGGGCCATAGGTTTCTCACCATGTCCTACAGTTTTATGAGCCTCATCCATGATTCCAAGATCAAAGCTGAAACCTTTGGAGCCTTGAGCTGTAACTTTTCCTGATTGATAAGTAGTAAATATTATCTTTGGATTGGAAGATTTTGATTTTAAGAAACTTTTAATTTCATTTTTATCTGTGGTTACATCAATACCAAGATCATAAATATTGGTTACAAAATCATCTTGATCTTCAGATACCGTTCTATCAGAACAAACGCATAACCAATCTGGATTAATTCCTGCTAATAAGAATTCCCTAGTCCATACTTTTAGTGTTTGTTGAAGAAGTGCTAATGAAGGAACAGCAATTAAAATGTGCTTTGCATTCATTTTTCTAGCTATCCAGAATGCAGTTAAGCTTTTACCTGTTCCGCAAGGCATAATGATTTTGCCTCTGTCATTTTTCTTAAAATAGACTTCTGTTTGTTTGATAGCCTGTACTTGATGAGGTCTAGGAGCAAATGGATCAGGCTTTGTAAACTTACCTTGAGCTTTATCTTGGATTAGTTTCCAGCCATGAAAATTATCATCATCTAAACTTAAAAAGCTTTCAGAAGTAATAAACCCTATTCCTTTTAAATATTTAGTTTTTAAAGGTGGCTTTTCAGCCGTGGTCATCACGATCCCGTGTGAAATATTCTTACAAGCATTAAAAGCTAGATTAGCAAAGGTCGCTAGATCGCCTTTAATAGTTAAAGTATCTTTAGGATCCGAACGGTACTTACATTGAATTGCCCAATACTTTTTATCTTTCGTTTCAGCAATAATATCTATTCCCTCATCACTGGTTGGAAGATTAAGTTTCTGTCTAATTTTTTCTGATACTTCCTTTAATAGCCAAACCTGTTTTAGTTTGGATTGATATTCAGGCGAGGTTTGAAGATAATATTTACAAAGATGTTCAAAAATATCTCCTGCAAGTTTTGCTTTGCTGGAATTGGTGTAGTTAGCTAAATCAACATTAAGCGATTGCCAGGAATTAAATTTGGCAAGGTGTTTCATTTTAAAATAAATTTAAACTTTGATTCTTTCATATGCATCATAAAACATAATATTTAAGCATATGGA
>JAYPDR010000150.1:1343-2120 GCA_038125345.1 Marinoscillum sp.
AATTAGATTTGGCAAGGTGTCTCATCATTTATTCTTTATCAATAAACTTTACTATGAATAAAATTATGCCGCAAAGAACGATTCCTGTTCCTAAAGCGATAAGCATTTGTGCCCACCAGCTAAATGTTGTTAACCATAAAAACCAATAAAGTATAAGTTTAGAACTATAATACATGTAGAGAGCTCTTATTGGAAAAAATATAGTTCTTATTGCTACATGTTTCTTGGGAAATGATAATGCCCAATTGCCTCCAAAAATTGTGACAATCCCAAATACTAAACAACCAACCATAAATAATATGGCTATTTGAGTTTCAACATTAAAATCTATTTTAAATTGATGAACCAACCAACTGAATTTACTTTCATTATTTATAAAAGTTTTAATAAGATCTATTTCAAAATTCAGAGTTGGAAATTTCATATTTAGAGCATCAGCACCCACGCAAAAAAACAAAGAGTAATAATCATTAGAAAAGAAACTATTGGATACATAATTTTTTGACCAATATGATAAGTTTTCCAATTATTAATATCTCTAATAATAAGTTTAAAAATTGCCCAAGGCGCAAGAAAAAATACAAAAATTATGAGAACAAACTTAAAACCATAAAGAATTACTGGAGACCAATCAAAATCTAATATTGCATTACCTACTTTACCGCCTACATCTTTTGCGGACTCTCCAAGTTTTCTAAGTGTTGCCGTGTTATGATTAGACATTTATTTTATTATTCATCAGTACTATTTAATAAATCTTTGAACATATCTTTATAT
>JAYPDR010000150.1:2130-2406 GCA_038125345.1 Marinoscillum sp.
ATTTTTTGATAATGGTCTTTTAAAAATGTATGCAATTGAATTTTTTTCGCCATAAGGATTATTTATTGTAGAAATTAATTCCCAATCATTGTAGCCATTTACTTGTAGCATTTTTTCATCTTTTGATAGGGATGAATCACAGTCAGAATTTGGATCCAAATAATGAAATATAATTTTATAATCCCACTTGTTCATTTATTCTTCCTCGCTCTCAACCATAATACAAAAAACAATAGGATTAAAGCTGGCTGCACAATAACAAAGATAACAATATTT
>JAYPDR010000151.1:0-2377 GCA_038125345.1 Marinoscillum sp.
GCGCTCTGCTCACTTGTCTCGGGCATGTTGTTCTCTCCCATCACAGAAAAAAGCCAAAGACCCCCTGAAATCGGAGAAAATCTCAAATGATTTCAAATTTCCAGATTTTTTGATGTGCACAGAGCTACAAGCCACGCTCTAAGCCGACTTACAGCAGATTGTGAAGAAGAGCGGAAAATTGATTGTGGCCAGTTGTGGATATAGATCAGTTTTAAGTTGGGAGGCTATATATTCTTAACGATAGCAACAAACGCTAATTTTTTAATCTAAATGCTCTTAGATTTGGCGTACAAATAAATGCTTTTTTTTCTATCTATTTTAGGTTTCCATCCTAATTCATTTAAAAATGAAATGTCTAAATGAAGATCCATAATTTCATTTTCTCTGTACGGGTAATAACCAAATTTTAGACGAGATTTATCATAATTCAAAACGTCTGCAGCAAGTTCAACAAATTCACGGATCGAAATCGGATGGCCATAAGAAATGATAATGTCGTTCCTTTCATTTGAAAATATTGAATCAAGCTGAGAAAAGATTAAATCAAAAGCACTAAGAACGTCATTGATGTAGAGAAAGTCCCTTTTTTGGTTACCAGGTGTGAGTAAAATTTCATCTGTTCTTTCAATCATCATATTAAGAAGGTTTGGGACAAATTTAGTTTTATCATCTGAGGGACCAAAGAAATGTTCAATTGATAGATTGAGATATTTAATTCGGTTACTGTATATTCGTATCCATTCATTAAATTGTTTTTTTGAAAGTGAGTAAGAATTTAACCACTTTGGTAAAACTGTATCTGTGTTCACGAATAGTGAACTTGATTTCATGAACTGCAGTATTTTCAATGGCAACAACAGATTTGTTTCAACAGTTCTTGCATCATCATGAGAATAACCATAATCAGTCGCAAAGTGCAACAGCGCACAATCTTTTTGGCTGACTAGTTCACAGATTTCACTTTCTGATAAGTTAGGATATTGTTCAAAATCCAATTCATTTTTTGGTGTACGTGGTTTTAGTAAATATATAGGCTTTGTAATTACATCTTGAAATTTTTTAATGAAATTTTTACCCAAAAAGCCAAACGCACCAGTAATGATAATACAATCGTATTGATTCAATTCCATGTATTTTTTATCATTGATAAAGACTCTTCCATAAGTTGTAAATTTACATAAATATTTGCTTTTGGTGGATATTTTCGTGCGTCATCGACTCCACATGGAATAAAATAATAATTAAGGCTACAAGCATTAGCTAAACTATAATAATAATATCCACTATATTTGGCATGGTACTGATTTTCCCAATAATCTGGCGTAAATCCTAAACATGTTTCTGGCATTAATTCAATTAAACTGCAATTATCTTGGAGGAATAACATATTTGATAAACCTGCCCCCATAACTCCTATCAGTAAGTTTGCTGAGTTGATTTTTTTAATCAATTCTTCTGTAGAATGATCTTCAGCATACAAAACATCAATCTGATATTTTTCTAGAAGAGAAAAGAATTCAGATTTATTGAGAATATTTCGAAAAGATGAGCCTCTTCTGTTAATGAATATTCCTTTATTTTCTGCATTTGTGCTATTATTCACCCCAATTTTAATACGTAAGTTTTTAACACCCTCAACATTACAGCAGCCTGGAGCTAAAATTGATGTAGAAATAACTGCAAGTGATTTGCAATTAAATTTGGTCCTGAGATCTGGTTCTAAAAACAGAATTTGATCTTTGTTGATATTAAACCAATTTAATCCCGATTCATAAAAATCGAATTTCTTTGTTATTTCGGGTAAAACAAGTAAAAATTCTTCCAGTTTTGGTAAAAATGTTAAACGAGTAAGTGCGTCTACTAACCAATGATATTTATTAACGAATGATCGACTATCCCAAAAGATCAGCAAGGTTTTATCTTGTTCTATCGAAATAGAATTACTATCTTTTTTAAGATAAGAATAAATTCTTTTTAATGAGGACTTCGGTGCCTTTGTAAGATCCCTAATCATGGGCATTGAATATTTCCTATTTAGCATCCTCTTTTCTGAATATTCATGAAATGAATTATCAGCTATTTCAGCTTCCCATATGACACCATCTTGCGTAAACGCCTGATTCAAATAGTATTTTAAATATATTTGCGGTTGTGTTTCTGATTCTAATTCAGAAAAGATCAATTTCCATTTGTTTGATAGACTTTCGAAATTTAAGGGCTTCGTTCGTTCAGCAATAGATTCATCTTTTAGAATTTTAATCACTATTACCTTTTGTTTTCATTCTCTCTTAATTAGTAACTGTTTAGGACCCCCTTGAGGGGGGACTCAAGAAATGGGCTGATCTGCCGATAAGAGACTCATGGAACAACTGCCGAA
>JAYPDR010000152.1:0-2358 GCA_038125345.1 Marinoscillum sp.
AAAAGAAAAAAAAGATTCTCAAATCTTATAAATATTTTTAGAGGTGATGGGACAGAGTATTAAGTGCAATGTTTTCTTCTTTTAACGATGCCCCAGATGGTTTTTCAGAGGAGTTAAAAGAGATTACCATTTCCTCTGGTTTAGAATATCTTTATAGAGATGTTTTTTCTTTTAGAGGTGGATACTTTATTGAAAATGCAGATAAAGGAGGAAGAAAATTTCTAACTCTTGGGTTAGGTATGAAGTATAACAATTTAGGTATTGATTTTTCCTATCTTTCAACACCTCAAAATGATCATCCTCTTGCTGAGACTATGAGATTTTCTGTTGCATTCTTATTTGATAAAATAGTTGAAAATCAGGATAATTAAATTAATTTAAGTTAATATCCAAAGATACTCTACTAATACCTTTTAAAACATCATCTCTCATTGATTGTGTAATAATAAATTTATACTCAGAGTTTTTATTTATTGATATGGAATCAATTATTAAACTATCTACTATAAAATTTTTAAAAATTCCATCTCCAAGAGGAAATCCATATTTTCTATCAAAAAGCTGATATTCAATCATTTTATTTTCTAAAATAGAGTTTGATGAGTCAACTAATGAATAAGAAGTGTATAGGTTTTGAAATGGATAATCATTTGAATACGATATGCCTAAATTTAACCTAATATTCTCTGCATCTCTAGAGTTAAAACTAAAGACAATTGAAGAGTCGGAATTCCAAATTTCTTCATTGAAGTCGAAATAATTTGTATAAATACTATTTTGATTACATGATGAAATAAATAATAATGAAGATATTATTAAAATTATTTTATTCATTTTTATTCATTAAGTCTTTACCGATATCTCTTCTAAAATATTTACTTACCCAAGATACATTATTTGCGATTTCATAAGAATTATTCAAAGCTTCATATAAATTATTTCCGTATCCAGTACAAGCTATTACTCTTCCTCCATTAGATAGTACTTTATTCCCTTTTACTTTTGTTCCTGCATGAAAAATATTAGAATTTTTATTCTCAATTAAATTATTTATTACTTCCCCTTTTTTATAGTTTTCTGGGTATCCTTTTGAAGCTAAAATAACGGTTGTAGCAAAATTTTTGTGAAATTTAATTTCAACATCTTTTAAATTATTGTTAAGAGATTTAATAATAATATCTAACAAATCATTTTTTAATCTTGGTATAACAACTTGTGTTTCTGGATCTCCCATTCTAACATTGTATTCTATAACATATGGATTTCCTTTCACATTCATTAACCCAATAAAGATAAATCCATTGTAATCAATTTTTTCTTTCTTAATTCCATTTACAGTTCTTTTGATCACCTGACTTTCAACTTTTTTCATGAACTCCTTATCGACAAAGTTAACAGGAGAGACAGCACCCATTCCTCCAGTATTCAATCCTATATCACCATCTCCAATTCTTTTATAATCTTTTGCTTCTGGAAGGATAACATAGTTTTTACCATCTGTTATAATAAACACAGAGACTTCAATACCATCGAGGTACTCTTCTATTAAAACATTTTGACTTGCTAATCCAAATTTTTCATTGAGTATCATATTCTGCAATTCATCTCTTGCTTCATTAAAATTATCTATGATTAAAACTCCTTTGCCAGCAGCTAATCCATCGGCCTTTAAAACATATGGTGGCTTAATTGTTTTAAGAAAATTTAATCCTTCTTCAATTGTGTTTTTATTAAATGTTTTTGATTTTCCACATGGTATATTATTTCTAAACATGAATTCTTTTGAAAAATCTTTACTTCCTTCTAATAAGGCTCCTTTTTTGGATGGCCCAAATATTTTTACTTTACATAAAATTTCATCTTTTTTAAAGAAGTCTACAATACCATTAACTAATGGATCTTCAGGCCCAACAATTACTAAGTCTATAGAATTTTTAATGACGGAATTTTTTACTTCATCAAAAGAGTTGATATTTATATCTAAATTTTTTCCGATAAGATTCGTGCCAGCATTTCCAGGAGCAATGAAAATATTCTTACATAAACTACTTTGAGAAATTTTCCAGGTAAGGGCGTGCTCTCTTCCCCCTGAACCAATTATTAAAATATTATTCATATCAAGCAATAAAATTAATAAATTTGAAGAAAAGAATTTTAAATGAAAAAAATAGCAATTAGTGGATATTTTGATCCAATTCATGTGGGACACCTAGAATATATTGAGCTATCTAAAAAACTAGGAGATTATCTTATTGTTATAATTAATAATAATCATCAATGTAAACTTAAGAAAGGCAAACATTTTATGGATGAAAAAGACAGAATGAAAATTGTATCAGCTATCGAGTGGGTAGATGA
>JAYPDR010000153.1:0-2320 GCA_038125345.1 Marinoscillum sp.
CTAAAACCAATATTCCATGTTCTCTGAAAATTCGCAGGATAAACTGAATTGACATAAGTGAATGTACCATTTTTTTGTTTAAAAATATTACTTACAGCTAAAAAAATATTTAAATTTTTAAAGTTTTCTAAATTGGGTACATGGTAATTTAAATTTAAATCAGTAGATTCATAAGAGACACCTTTTTCATTATTGTTATTAAAATCTGCTAAATGATATGCTTTCTGACGCCAAGCATGATTTAAATGAAAATCTAAATTTTTATATATTAAATAATGAAAGTTGAGAAGAATAGAATTTCTTGGGACACCTGGTAAGTTTTTACCAGAAAGAAACTGATCGTCATTATCAATAATAGCCCTAATGTAATTATATCTAATTGAAAAATCTAGATCACTTGAATAGGTATATTTATTATAAAATTCCACACCATATTTCTTTGAATTATCAATATTTTCATTATTAAAAGAATAAGGGTTATAAACAATTTCATTTTGAAGGTCAGAATAAAATAAATTTGTTTTTAAATAATTATTATTATTTTTTTGATTTAATCCAAAATTTATTGTTTTTATTCTCATTGGTTTAAGGCCTAAATTGATTTGAGGCATACCAAAATCTAAAGCATAAGAAGGAACTAGTTTGTCTGTATCAGGCGTTTGAAAAGCATATGAGTAATTAACAAAATAACTTAAATTCTTAGAAAATCGGTAATTAGCACCTAATTCATATGATCCAAGATTGTAATCTTTGGTTTCATGTTCAACAGAGCTAAACTTACTATAATGTGTATTCTCTTTTCTGCCTCCAAAACTTAAAGTAAGGTCATCATTAAAAAAATAATTATTAGTAAAATAATAGGCTTGAGCGATTTTGTCAGTTGTATTGAGGTAGGTGTCAGAAGTTACAGATTTATTTGAATCATAAATACCAAAAATAGTTTGATAATTTTTATTTTCATTTTTTAATTCAAAAGTTTGATCAATATATTTTTTATTTATTATATTTCCATAATTTCTGGCATCATAAATTTTATCTTCCCTAGTAATTAAATATTTAATTGAATATTGATTATTAATCTCATAATTAAAATCAGCAAAAATATTTTCATTATTATTATCATATTCAACATAAGATTTATTTCCGTTGCTCGCTGGGTCATTGAAAAATTCGTTGCGTGTAAGAGTTTTTGTATAAACCTGATTAGTGTCTGTATTTGAAAACCCAAGGTTAACAATTAATTTATCAATATTAAAATTTAATTTAAAATCTTGGCTTTGAAGTTTGCTTGAATCCTTGAGGCCATTTATATCTTTGTGACTAAATTCATTGCTACGATCATTTAATGTATTGATAGTAACTCCAAAGTTTTCCAATTGTTTTCCTATTGATAATGCTTGCTGGCTTTGGCCATAATTTCCAAAAAAAGAAGAGATATTTATACCGTTCCTATTTTTAGTAGTAATAAGAATTGCACCTGCAGTTGTTCCATCACCATAACGAACAGATCCAGACCCTTTTAAAATTTCAACACGTTCTATATTTTGGATATTAATAGCCCCTAAAATAGCACCGCTATTATCAATATTATTTATTTTTTGCCCATCAATAAAAATTGAAATAGCTAGATAACCATTTTCTGAGCCAAAACCTCTCATATCTATCATTGGAGAGTATTTATCACCAAAAGCAGGCATTAATGATATGGAAGTGTGGTTAGCTAAGAAATTATTTAAATTAGTAGCTTTAGATTCTTCTATATTTTTTGATGAATATATTTCTGAAACGTGTGTTGCTTGGAAGTCTGAAGTTTTAAAGCCACTTCCATAGACATAAATATCACTTGACTTAAGCTCTTCACCAGAAAGCTCATTGATACAAAATAAAATAGTAAGAAAATAAAAAAATAATCTTAACAACGGATCCTCCCAGATCGAAATTGTTAGAGATATAAAGTAGGGAATTAATTGAATTGAAACTTTAACAATGCATCCCCGCATCGTATCTAATAATAATAATAATTTATCTGGCCGGTCTCCGGACTTATGAGATTTGATAGATTGTCTTCCCAGTGATACACCAGTGACTATGTAATCTATCCGCGCTCAATTACCGTTGCGGGGGCAGTGTGAGGTTTTCACTCACTTCCCGATTATGCATTATTTAAAATAATTAATGCCACCTGATAAGTTCTAAATATCTTAACACATATCCTTAATTTGAATATGGATTAAAAGAAAAGAATAGCAAACCAAATTAATGTCGCATTGACAATCGCTAGGAAAACAGCTGCGCTACCTATATCTTTAGCACGCTTGGA
>JAYPDR010000154.1:0-2256 GCA_038125345.1 Marinoscillum sp.
CACAAAAATGCTCATAAATTCAATTCCAGGAAATATAAAAAGGTAGAAAATGGCACTAGATTTAAATGAAGACAAAGATTTAAATGAAAAAATATCAGATTTTTTCTCAAAGAATAAAAAAAAAATAATTCTTTATTCTTTATTATTTTTAGTGTTTTATTTTGCATTTACTTTTTATATTAGCCAGGGCGAAAAAAAATATTTTTTGGCTTCAGACTTGTATCAAAAAGTTCAGCTAGCTAACGAAATAAATGTTATTGAGGGTTTAACAAACGAATTAAAAAAAAATTATGCTAACACTGCTTATGCTTCAAGAGCTAGTATTTTTTTAGGTAATTTTTACTTTAAAAATAAGGATTTTTCTAATGCAAAAGAGTCTTATAAATGGGCTGCAGATAATGCTCCTGAGACTTCTATTATTTCATTGGCTAATTATCAACTTGGTATACTCCTTTTTTCTCAAAATGATATTGATAATGCAATTGTTGTTGCAAATAAAATTAAAGATGATGGCTTTTTAGGTCTAAAGAACAATCTTTTAGGAGATTTATATTCTGCCCTTGATAATTTTGATAATGCGTTAAAGCACTATCAAATTGCTTATGAATTCTATAAAGACAGGAATGATCTCTCAAAGGTTGTTAAGATAAAAATTGACTCAATTGGCCAAAATTAATCTTGTTCTTCTTTTAACTTTTTTTCTTGTATCCTGTGTTGGCCCAGTAAAAGAGTTAAAGTATCAGATTGAAGACTCATGGGAGGATTCATCTTATGATATTTCAGATCCTTTACCCTTAAATGATATACCTAATTCTTTCACGCCTAATCTAATTTTTTCTGGTTCTTTTGATTTCGATTCTGATAGAAACATGATGTTATTACATTTAAATAATCAAATTTACTATGTCTCAAAAAATGGATCGGTAATGTCATTTAATCTTGAAAATAATTCAATAAATTGGAAATATAATCACAATCAATTTATTACTGCTGGAATATCTGGATACAAGGACAATCTCTTTTTTGTTGATCATGATGGATATCTAGTTTGTTTATCATCATTAGGTGCTATTAATTGGAAAACATTTGTTGGTGAAATCTTTGCTCCTCCATTAGCTGTAGAAAATATTGTTACAGTTAGAACCACTGACAATAAATTTATTGCATTAAATAATATCGATGGATCTCTTGCTTGGAATTATAAAGCTCCATCATCCCCGCTACCATTGAGATCATGGGGTGAACTAGTTGAATCTGATGGTATTATTTATTCAGGAATATCTTCAGGAAAAGTTGTTGCAATTAATGCGAAAAGTGGAGTTTTGATATGGGAGAGTACATTTAGTGCACCCAGTGGTATTTCAGAACTTGAAAGATCAAACGATACTACAAGTAAAGTTGTTGTAGATGATTATTTAATATATGCAATCTCTAGCAAGGGTAATGTTGCTGCTATTTCTAGACAAGATGGAAATGTATTATGGAGCAGACAATTATCAAGCTTTTACGGAATGGAAGAGCTCGGTGATTCATTAATAATTACTCATAATTCTGGATCTATCTACAAAGTATCTAAAGATACTAATAAAGTTTTATGGAGAAATGGTGACTTGAAGGGCAGGGATGTTTCAAGACCATTTATAGTAAATCAATATATTATAGTGTCAGACTTTCAAGGCTACCTCCATTTTTTAAATGCAATGAATGGAAAAATTGAATCTCGGATTAAAGTTGATGATAATCCTCTTTTATATCCTGTAAAAATAAGTGATGATATTACTCTTGCTACCTCAATTAAAGGAAAATTTATTAAATTTAGCCTTACTGATTTAGAGTATAAAAAAACTGATTTTGATAATAATGAGCAAAATAATTTAAATAAGAACGAAGTAGATTCTATTGAAAAAAATAATGAATCATTAATTGATGCTCTAATTTTTTGGGATTAAACATGAAAACTGTGGCTCTGATTGGAAGGCCGAATGTTGGTAAATCGAGTTTGTTTAATGTTCTTACTGTTTCTAGAAGTGCTTTAGTATCAGATACGCCTGGTCTTACAAGAGATAGAAATTATTCCAATATTCAAATAAATGGGTGTAAATTTATTGTTATCGATACTGGCGGCATTGAAGAAGTAAAATCACACAGCATCACTCAAAAAATTGTAGAACAAACTAATTTAGCAATCGATGAAAGTGACATCATTTTTTTTATTGTTGATGGTAGGTTTGGAAGACATCATTTTGATGATGAAAT
>JAYPDR010000155.1:0-2223 GCA_038125345.1 Marinoscillum sp.
TTAGCAGTTAAAGGACAGTTATCTTCAGTATCTAGTACTCCATCTCCATCATCATCCGTGTCACAGACATCTCCTATTCCATCTTCATCAGTATCTAGTTGATCTGCATTAGCTGTTAGTGGACAGTTATCTTCAGAGTCTAAAATTCCGTCACCATCGTCGTCGTCACAGACATCACCTATTCCATCTCCATCAGTATCTAGTTGATCTGCATTAGCAGTAAGAGGACAATTATCTTCAGTGTCTAGTACTCCATCACCGTCATCATCTGTATCACAGATATCTCCAATTCCATCTCCATCAGTATCTAATTGGTCTGCGTTAGCTGTTAGAGGACAGTTATCCTCAAAATCTATCGTTCCATCATTATCAGAGTCAGTTATATCCTTAAAAATAATATTTTTGAACTTAGCATAAACATCAAATCCTTCACTTACAAAAAAAAGTCTAGACATAAAATAATTTCTGTCATCAGGAATATTGCAGTTCGAGTAAATTTCTGAAAATATATTATAGAAACCTTGATAATTATAGCTCCCCATATCATAGCCAACACGCCAACCTTCAGGGTTATTTATTGAACCACAGGACGCATATGGTCCTTTATAGCCAAGAGTACTAAAGCCAGAGATATCAAGACCTCCTACAACTTGATCAACATATTCAGTAGAATTGTGCATAATGTCAGCTGAAAGTCTATAAACCCTATCTCTTGAAAAATTAAAGTTATAATAAACTAACCCTAAACCAGATAAATTACTATTCAATGCATCTATAGTAATGGTTTCATCTTCAACAAAATTTAAATGAAAAGGGTTTGATGAATAATCTGAATATAAATCATTAAAATAATCCAAAATTTTAATGTTGTGTCTTTTTTTAAGTTCGATAGAATAACTATCAATTATAGCATCATTATTTACTAGTTGAATTTCCAAGTTTTTTGAGGATTCATTGTTTAGTATAGAGTATTCTAATAAGTTATTACCATCTTGAGATTCAGAATAGATATCACCATCAACAAGAACCCTGTATGTTGTGTTTTCATCTTTCAGATAATTTTTACTTCTAATATTTAATGGTATTTTTTCAAAAGGACTTAAAAACCATAGGATTGATTGATCCCTAATTAGTGAATCATCTAAAGAAGGTAATAATGACATTTCATCAATAGCATCTTGATTTAGATTGAACTTCATTACATTTTGAAAAAAATAATTAAGGTTGGCGTTAATTGACCTTGCCGCAGCTAAGGAAAAATTAGAAAGTGCATCTTCAACTGTAATAGGAATATTTAAACTTTGTAAATTTTGAATGAAATCATATATCTTAATATCAAAAGTTTCAAAAGTTCCATGCATAAAAGATGCACCAGTAAAGGATGGATCTTCTTCATTCCATCCATCGTGACCTCTGTTAGGATCTTGAACACCTAATTTTTCCCACTTAGCAATAGTGTTGTAAGGAGTAGCATCTAAATCATTAATATAGCCTCTAAATTTTTCTAGATTCCATTTATTATTCATTAAAGTTTCATTAAGATGACGCTCAGAAGTATTAGTCATTATTTCATTAAATGCATATGTTGTCATTAAACCTGCAAAACCTTCATAAAATCCCCCATTTTTTTCATCTGTATTTGGCTCAAATGGAAATGCAATTTTGTTGATTCCATTATTTGAGAAATTTCTTCCAAATTCATAAGCAATAATTACATCAGCATTTACATTTACGTTGTATTTGATGTTGAAAAAAATATTTTCGAACCCTGAAACCTCAATACCCTTTGCTCCAACTAAACCTATTCCAGCACCACCTGATGGTAGACCAAAGAAGACATTTGTTTTAAATGAATAGTTTTCATTTCCACCCTCAGGTTCTTTTGGTAAATTAGTTTTGTAATAATTGTATAAATTATCAACTCGATTTAAAATTTTGATAATTGTTTCAGAATCTTGTAGTTGTTCATTAGATATCAATGATTTTTCAATATGAACAACGCAGAAATAAGTTTCAATTAGATAAACATCAAATTTTTCACCATCAAATCTTGTATATTCTCCATCAACAATTAAAAAATCTGAATTATCAATCTGGGAAAATGTTATTAACGGAATTAAAAGGAAAAAAAATATTTTTTTCATTATTTAAATATAATTAAAATATTTGGTCGTCCTTTTGGTCGTCCTAAAAATAAAATCATTGAATTTTAACTAATTAGAT
>JAYPDR010000156.1:0-2199 GCA_038125345.1 Marinoscillum sp.
CTATAGTAGATTTATCGAGAGCCACACTTGATGGACAGGTTATGCTATCAAGAAGTCTTGCTGATTCAGCTTTCTATCCAGCTATAGACTTGGAAGGATCTATTTCACGGTTGGCATCAAAATTACAATCCTCTAAAGAGTTTTCTCTATCACAAATGGTACGGAAGTACTGGACCCTTTATAAACAAAAGGAAGATCTAATTCAAGTTGGAGCGTATACATCTGGATCTGATGCTAATTTAGATATCGCTATTGCTATGAAAAAAGATCTCGATACATATTTAAGACAAGATCAAAATGAGAGATACAGTTATGAAGATTCTATTAATATGTTGAATCTAATAATAAATCGTTATGCCGCATAATATTTGGAATACTTTGCTTATAAGAGAGCAAAATAAAATAGAAGCTTTACTATCTATAAAAGATAAAATCGATCAAGAATTAAATAGTTTGCAGATAAAGATTTCTGATTTAGAGACTTATATAAAAGAAAATATAGATCGTATTTATGATAATGATAACAAAGCAAATTTCTCTAATATAAAAAATCAAATGGATATGATAAGCAAATTATCTAATGCCAAAACTCAACTCACAAATTTATACGATGAAATCATCCAAAAAAAACAAAATCTCTCAGCGCTCATAAAAAAACAAAAAATTGAGTGTTATAGATTTGAAAAAATGGGGGATTTAGTAGATAAAGAAAAATTACTTAAAGATGAAAGAAAATATACAAATGAAATTGAGGAATTAGTTGTCGCGCGATACAACATAAAGGATAGAAATAATATGTAACCATCAATATTTGGTATAGATATTGCAATGTCTATAAACATAGAATTTTCAATATGCAATATCGAGTAATTAAATATGAAGATTGATACTCAGACCAAATACGATATTAACGACATTGTAACGAGTCTAAATTCGCAAGTCATTGATATTGTTGAAGATAAAGAACCAAAGGAATCATTCTTTGAGATCTTGAAAAACAAAAATATCATTTTTGAGACAGATGAATTAGAGAAAAAAGTGGCATTAAGTGGCAATCCTTTGCCACCTTCCTGGGATAGTAATATCTCCAACTCAACGGATACTCCTGCAATTTCAATAGATGAGATTGAAGCCTTATTAAATTTAAATAATTTGGAATTGATAGGAACAGAGAAACTTCCTGAAAATACTCAGGCGTCAGATATTCACAAACTGGTTTCGTTTAACTCAGCACTAAGATTTATAAACCAATATATATCCCAGGACGAGGCACCATCAAAAATTGATCCTGCCATCAAAGAAAGTATTTTAGGCAACAATAATATTTCTAAGGATTTACCCGTGAAATTTGGTTCGGAGACTCAAGAGCTTAACCCTGACCATAAGTCCCAAAAAATTACTGTACGGAATCTTACCGAAAACAGAAAAGTGATCCTTGGTGAAATTAATCAATTTTATGATACAGATAGCAACGCAAAAAAATTCGATCCTTTAACAGAATTAAATTTATTAAAGGAAATAGATAATTTAAATAATTCTGAGAAAGAAAATGAAAGCCATATAACTCTTAAAACCACGTTTATAAAAGGTAATGACGTTATAAATCAGAATTCTATAACTAGTGGATTTTCTTTAAATGAAATGGGTAAAGATGGGAATCAAATTAAAACAAAATCGAATCTCTTTTCCAATTTACAAGGTATAAATTTGGAAGAAAGTGTTGCATTAAATCAAAGACCAGAATACGACACAGAAAAAGCAGCTTATTCACAAATAATGCGTGCAGGGGCTTTCGGTAAAAATGGAATTAATTTGAAAAACAACAATCAAGAGATTGATCAGGTTAATGGCGTAGTTAATGAAGAAGAAACCATACCAAAATCCATAGAAAATATTGACGTGTTATCCAAAGAAGAGTACTCGGGTGCTAAACCATATTTGGAAGAAAACCTTAATGCTAAATTGGGCGATAGACAAAACATTGAAAAAGCCCAGATTAAAGCAATAGACTACCTAGAGAAAATAGATACTAAAAATACGAGTTCTGTAAGAGAAGTAAACATAGAAAGCGTTAAAAATAATTATAATAATCTAAAATCAAACAATATTATAAATAATGCCCATATTGCTCAAACAAGCTTTAATGAAACAAGATACTTAGAAATAGACCTTAGCAACCACAAAATTGATGGCAATATT
>JAYPDR010000157.1:0-2087 GCA_038125345.1 Marinoscillum sp.
CAACTAAAGCACAAATTAAGATTAAGATTAAGAATATTATTGCTAAGTTTGATCCAGATTCTGCTTCCAGAGGTTCTTTTGTATCGTATTCGTCTATATCTGCATTCGACGGAGGAGTGTATGGTGATTTACTTTCTGGTGGAGGCGGTGAAGGTGTTGGAATAATTGGAGGTTTTTGTGTAGTTGTGTTTGTTTCAGTTTTTACAACTTCTTTTATACATTTTTTAGCAGAGCTTGTACCTGGAAGAGAAGAGGAAGTATCAATTACTGGTTTATATCCGACTTTACAATAGCAAGAAATTGTTCCATCTTCAACTTTTCCAACAAGAGAACTAGTATTTGTTGATTGTTCTATCGAATTTGAAAATAAGTTGCAAGTTTCTGCGCTAGGTAAATTTAGAATTATACTTTTTGTTGAACTTAAACCTGATGAAGAAGTTACAGTTAAAGTTGCTTCACAAGTTCTGTCTTCACCACAAGAATCTTTTGAGTCATATTTTACAGGAATAAATTCTTCAAAACTAGTTTCAGATAAAGTTTCAGCTTTTTGTCCAATATATATTGCTTTTGAACCATCGTCTGTATTACAACCGCAATTATTTCCTATTTGAGGAGTTCCTTCATATAAAGCATCATCTATTAAACATTGACGGAATAAACCATTTTCACGCGGAAATTCTTTACATTGAATTGAACCAGATACTTCAATTAATTCTCCGTATGCTTTTTTTCTTTGACCTGAATCAAAAAAATAAGATAAGGTATCTGAACTTAATGAGTCTCCTCTTATTGTAAAAGTGGTAAATTCGTTTGGTTTAATGTTTGAACTGGTTGTAGATATACTTGAAAATACTGTATCTTCTACGGTTCCTGTCCATGGATAATCTTTCTCCCATATACTACCTGTTTCATCGGTATAACTAAAAGTAATATATTGTGTTACTTCTCCATCGCTGGGTCCGGAAAATGGAAGCTCAAAAACAAGTGACTCCGTTTCAGCCAGATTTGGACTTTTTAAGGTAATTCCTTCCGGAGAACTTGATGAAGCATCAATAACTAATGTAGTTCTAGAAGGATAAACTCCTTTAAAATCAAAATCAGGGTATTCTTTTGAATATGTGTTTATGACTAGATTAATTGGATTTTCTATTTCTGTAATTACTAATTCATTTGTAGAAATCCATTTGGCTTCAGATATTTCTAATTCGGAAATTGAAATGAAAGACATTTCGTTACGGATAGTAACGTAATCCATTGAACAAGAATTGCTGCCGGGTCCTAGGCACATATACCAATCAACTCCGGTTTCGTCTTTATATTCAAACGCAGCACGTTTTATTTCATTACATTTTTCTTCGTATGAAAAACTAGTATAATTTGAATTGACATACTTTTTAATATTCGCGTTAGGTGCATATGTATCGAGTATCGTCTCATTTATATGATATGATTGTTGCTTTCCGTCAAATTCTCCGGAAAGAATACATAAATCTATCAAATTATTTGGATCGGGAGAATAAGGTAGAGCTCCTCTGACAGATCTAAAACTAATTTGCTCTAATTCGGATACTCGATCAACACAGTTATCTAAATTATAATTTTTACCGTTAAGAAATTCATCATTATACTCGCAATAGCCTACTGCAATACAATCTCTATCATTTTCTATTAAATCGTCTGAACATTCAATATATACTTTATTTCCTGATTCCAAGATATCTTTTATATCGATATACTCTGAAATTATTTCTAATAGAGATTCTTCAGTTTCTGAATCTGCAGTGAATGGTAAATCAAAAGCGAAGATAGAAGTTAAGGAGAATAATAATATTGAGAAGAATAATAATTTTTTCATTCTAATTTATAGGTTTCAAGTAAATATTTTATTTCGGAATGATATTCCCAAGATATTCGAAGTAACTCTTCCTCCAATTTTATTCTATTTGATTTATAGACATAATTTTCAAAAAATAATTTTAAGAATCCAAAAAGAGGAAATTTAGCGTTCCATTTTCCTGCCACATCACCTTCTATTGTTGCAGATAAGGTCATGTTAACAATTCCTTTTTGTAATTTTTGTTTTGATT
>JAYPDR010000158.1:0-2075 GCA_038125345.1 Marinoscillum sp.
ATAGAGTAATTCTTTGAATTACTTGAAGAGTTATATTGAATTTTTTGAGTAGAATAAAATTTTGTTTGAGATAAATTAAATACTGGATCTTTTATTTTAAAATTTATTGATCCACCTAGAGCATCACTACCATATATCACAGATGCTGGACCAAATAAAACCTCAACCCCCTCTAATATATTAGGATCGATACCAATAATATTATGAATGTTTCCACTTCTATAAATAATATTATTTAACCTTACTCCATCTACAGTAAGAAGTATTCTATTAGCAGAAAAACCTCTAATCATTGGGCTTCCTCCTCCTAATTGACTTTTTTGAACAAATACTTCACCTGATTTTTCAAGAAGATCTGCTGAGGTTTGTGGGGATATTTCTTCAATTTTTTTTTCACTTAATTGAAAAACTTTATTTGAGGTCTCTCTTGAGCTTTCTTCCCACTTACTTGCTGAAATTATTACCTCATTAATTTCTATTATTTTAGATTCAAGAACAAGTACTCTTTCTATATTATTATCTTTTATAATAATTTTTTTATTAAATGATGGGTGTTGAACTATTATTGAATCATTTTCTTTAAAAATTGAAATGTCAGTCTCCCCTGAAAGATTGGTAAATACAGATAATGAAAGATTTTTATTAAATATAGCTACGTTATATATTGGTTTGTTTTTCTCATCTACAATCTTAATTTTTTGAGAATAGATTGTATTACTAAAAAAAACTAATAAGAATATTATATATTTTTCCATACAAGGGCAGCAGATCCTAATATAGCAGAGTCTTTATCTTCAAGTCCAGAAGTAAGAATTTTGACTTTTCCTTTGTAAAATGGAAGGAGGTTTTTTTCAAAGGATTTCTTTGTTGGCTCTAAGATCCATTTTCCTGAGTGAACAAGACCACCAGTTAAAATAATAGCTTCTGGTTGTGAGAAAGCAACAAAATTAGAAAGAGCTTCTCCTAATATTTTGCCTGTATACTCAAAAGTTTTAATTGCAATAAAATCATTATTTTCTGCAGCCTTAGTTATTTCTTCACCGTGAAGGTCATTAAAAGCGATACCTCTAAAAATACTATCATTCATATACCTAGAGAGCATGTACATAATAGTTCTTTTAATACCTGTTGCAGAAACATAAGCTTCCAGCCCTCCTTGTACTCCAAGCCCAGTAAATCTTCCCATGTTATTTATTGAGTAGTGTCCAAGTTCAGCAGCAAATCCTTCTGAGCCCTCAATTAACATTCCGTTACTAACTATTCCACTCCCAAGTCCAGTTCCAAGCGTAATAACAATAAAATCATTTAATCCCTTGGCATTCCCATACATCATTTCACCTACAGCAGCACAGTTAGCATCGTTAGAAAGAAAAATCTTTTTGTTAATTTTTTTTTTAAGATTATCAACTAAATTAAGCTTTCCTCTCCATTTTAAGTTTGCTGGTGTTTCAATAGTTCCGTTTTTTGATGCATTAGGAGCTCCAATACCAATACCAGATATTTCCTCAAGTTCCGTTATGGATAAAATGGATTTGCAAAGCTCATTCACATATTCGTTAAAGTCATTAAATTCTTTAGTCCTAAATGAGGTTTTTTTAATACAATTTCCATCCTCTGTAACTAATCCAATTTTTGTTATAGTACCACCTATGTCTATTCCTACAGCGTATTTCATTTTTTTTTAAAATTAAGTACAAGAGAGTTTATGCAATATCTTTTACCTGTTGGTGAAGGTCCATCATTGAAAACATGACCAAGATGTCCTTTACAGGATTTACATAGAACCTCAGTTCTTTTCATTCCATGTGAAAAGTCTTGCTCTAATATAACTGAGTCACTTGAAGTAATATCTGAAAAACTAGGCCATCCTGAACCAGAATCGTATTTTTTATCAGATGAAAATAAAGAATTATCACATTGTACACACTTATAGATTCCTTCTTTTTTATTATAGAGAAGTTCCCCTGAAAAAGCTGGTTCAGTTCCTTTGTTATTTAAAATTTGTAATTGATTTTCTGAAAGAGAATTTTTCATGATATTCGCAAATATAAATCTCAAAAATTATTAATATTGAA
>JAYPDR010000159.1:0-2031 GCA_038125345.1 Marinoscillum sp.
GATAGTATAATGCCCTATTTCAAGAGAAAGTAGTGAAAAAAGCCATTAAAAGAAATATTGAAAGCTTAGGTAGAGAAAATATTATCCACCAAATTTTTCTCCAAAAGTCTGGCAACTAGTACAGAGATTACGATCAACATATTGCCTTTCAAATCCACTATTACAAAGATCAACTAAATTTTCCCAGTCATCTACCATATAATAACAACCTTCTTGTGTCGCCCCACCACCAAAACCGACATTATCAAAATATAATCTTCGCATTTGTCCGTCTACCTCTGCAATAGCGCACTCTGAAATATATTCTTCCATATTTTCATGATTACAAGGGGTACCACAGTTAGAAAGAATAAAAAAAGATATCAAAATAAATAGACTAATAGATAATATATTTTTCATATAAATTTTTTTAAAAAAAAATTATTTTAATGAAATAATTTATTAAAAAATAATCAAATAAAGAAATGGAAATTAATCAATCCCCTATGGGGAGAAAGTTTAAAATCTCTTATTAATTCTTTAAGATAATTTCTAAATTTAATTGTGTTTAGGCTGATCTTAGTTTTATTTTTATTTGTTCAAATTTCTTACGGACAAAATACTAAAGTAGAAGATTTTAAAATCACAATTCTTTCTACAATGCTATCAGATTTTTATGTCGGTGAATGGGGCTTTTCTGCTTTAATAGAAGCTGATGGAAAAAAAATATTATTTGATACTGGATCAAGACCTAATACAGTTATAAACAATGCCAAAGAACTGAATATAGATCTATCAGATATTGAGCATGTTTATTTAAGTCATAATCACAAAGACCACACAGGAGGATTAATGAATTTGAAGAAAAATTTTCCAAATGCTTTTTCAAATGCTCATATAGCTGAAGGAATTTTTTATTCAAGACCAAACTCAAATGGAACTGAACATTACATCTTACAAAATAAAAGCAAACTAGAAGATTTAAAAATTGATTTTAAAACATATGTTAATCCAACTCAGTTATTACCAGGTTTATGGACAACTGGTCAAATTCCCAGAAAGTATGATGAAAAAAATTGGAGTAGTTTAGGTAAGATTATTGATAAAAATGGTTATGAATCTGAAGATACAATCCCTGAGGATCAGTCATTATTCTTTGATACAGATAAGGGTATTGTTTTAATAAGCGGTTGTGGACATGCTGGTCTTGCTAACACACTTGATTATGTTAAAGAAATTATTCCAAATAGACCTATTTATAAGATAATTGGAGGATTTCATCTGCTTAACCTTGATGATAATAAGTTAGAATGGACAGCAAAAAAAATGGAAGAGTCTGGAGTTAAATATTTTGTTGGGGCTCATTGTACAGGAATAAATTCAACATATTTAATACGAGAATTTATGAATCTTTCACCAGAAAATGCTTTAGTGGGTTCGGTAGGAACTTATATTACAAATAAAGGTATTTATCCTGGTTATATGAAATGATTTTATCAAATTTAGATACGAGGTTGAAACAATTCCTTATGGTAATAAAATAATCGGTCGTCCTTTTGGTCGTCCTAACTATAAAATCATAGAATTTTAACAAATAAGAGTGATTATGCGAGTCCCGTCCATCCCGCTTTTTTTATCTCTCTATTACTACCTTAACCTTATCTACCTCTTTATCTGATACTATCTCTAGGATATATATTCCGTCATTAAGGTTAGACACATTGATATCTAAGTTATCTCCACTTCTATTTATTGATTTAGGTTTAATTGTTTTACCACTAAAGTCTACAAAGTAAAGATCTTTTATCTCTAGTCCAGGTTTGACAATAACCGTTAGCTTATCATCTGTTGGATTAGGATAGATATTCTCAACAAATGTTACCTTTTCAGTAAATAGTGGCTTAGGATCTCCACAAACATCTCCTATACCGTTATTATTCCAATCTGCCTGATCTGCGTTAGCAGTTAAAGGACAGTTATCTTCAGTATCCAGGACGCCATCTCCATCATCATCCGTGTCACAGACATCTCCTATTCCATCTTCATCAGTAT
>JAYPDR010000160.1:0-2019 GCA_038125345.1 Marinoscillum sp.
TTGCAAATTATAAAATGTATAATAAAGATCTAACATTTGCCGAAAAATTGAGATTATCTGAATCGGATAAAAAATTATCATTATATAATGATGAAGTTTTATCTGAAAATTCTGCATTTCAAATAAATTATTGCGACGGACTATCCTCCATATCCGGCGGATTAATTCCTATGTATATGTGCGGTACTACAAAACATATATCCATATCAAATAATTTAGATAATGCCGGATCTCGTTTGGCATTAGAAAATGCAGGCGGTTCTTGTCCAATATTGAGCACTTTATCTTCTGCTGAAGATCTGGTTGGTGCAGATGATTTTGTATTTAGTACATTATCTGAAGTATGTGAAAATTTTGATATAGGCGCAGTTTAATATTCCCAATAAAGTTATATATTAAGATAAATATCAATTATATGAAAAAAGGAGCCTTATCAATTGAGACAATAATTGTCATGATTATAGCAATATCCGTTCTTGTATTAGTAATTGTTTTCTTTTCAACTAAATGGGCTTCATTATCCGGTTCATTTAATGAGATTGAAGCACCAGTATCTTCGTTGATTAATGAATCGTTAATATCATGAAAGGATCAATAATTGGAACTTCCATAATAGAATTAGTTTTAGCAGGAATTGTTATTTTAATAGGAGCATTTTTTTTATCTAATCTTTTTGGAGGAGCAACCGGCTCAGATGATAGAAATCTTTTCACTATTAGAGATATTGCTTCATATTCAAATGATTTACCTTCTGGTAAATGTGCCAGTATTGATGATTTTTTTATAGATCAAGGATTTAGAATAGAAAAACTAGAAAATAAACTTAATTTAGTTAAAGAAAAAGACAATAAAATACTAACCGAATTAAAAGTAAACAAAAATTTTTACATAAGTGATCAAGATAAATTTAATACAATAAATAATGATTTTCCAATAAATATAGATTTTTCAGAAAAAATTGAAAAAAGAACTTGTTTATGTAATAATGAAGGAATAATTTACATTTCATCAATGCCATATCAATATGGAATAGCAAGCGGTTGCGGAATATCTGGAGATTCATTAAGTGAGGCTATTTTTTAATGAAAAAAGGATTATCAGGAGACATGATTTTACAGATAGGTATCATTCTTATAGCATCAATAACTACTATTGCATCAGTAAATGTATTCTATAATGCAGTTGAAGATGCCGTTTTAGGTGACCCAGTAATTGCAGCAAAAACTTTAGCAAGCTATACTGATTTTGTTGATTCTTCAAATATACCAATTACAATATATCATGAAATTCCTACTGATTTTTTGGGAAATCCGGGCTATGGGACAGTATTGTTTAATCCAACTGAATGCGAATATACAGTTAGTAAATATCCTCAAGATTATATGTCGGATATGATATTAAATAACGCATGGGATACTGTTTCAATAGAAGAAGCAGTTACATATTATGCTCTGTTCAAGAATAATCGTCAAAACAGACAATTGGGTTTTAATAGAGTTCAGTTAAGGAACCAATTAGATAGTTTAAATGCAGGTGAGATGAGTTTATCAGATTATAGAAAGAACGGATATGGTGCAACTGTTAGTGAAGTAAACCAATATAGGCAGAATTTAATTAATGAAAGAAAATTTGCTGAAGCTTTAAGTAGACAAGGTATAGATTATGAAGATTTTAAGAGAGCATTAGCACAAGATATTGTTGATAAAGAATTTACTTCTAAAATTTCTGAAACTTCAGCAAATAAAGCCAGATTAAATCAAGAATTAGCAGATGCAGCTACCAGAAGAAGTGCCCAAAAAGCAGCAGCATATGAATTATTTTTAGAAAAAGAAGGAACAATGGCAGCATTATTTACCGATGATGAGTTTGTTAGAAAGTATATGACACAAGAAGCAGATAGAGCAGTATCCGATTCAGAAATAAGGAATTATATTGGATGGTCTTTAGACGAAGGTCCATCTAGAGCAGATATAGATAATGCAAAAGCGAGCTTAGTTCACCAAGACGCACAGGATTTAG
>JAYPDR010000161.1:0-1964 GCA_038125345.1 Marinoscillum sp.
TGGAGCAGGCTTTTCAGCTTCTGTTTTATCTTATTATCTTAATGAAAAAGATATTGTTGTCTTTGATAAAGCTAGAGGACCAGGTGGTAGATCATCCACTAGAAAAGTTGATGGAATTGGAGTCTTTGATCATGGTCTTCAATACATTTCTCCTAAAAGCAAAGAATTCTTAGAATATATTCAAAACTTAAAGCTAGTTAAGAAATGGGAAGGTGATTTTATTGATGTTGAAACTGGAAAAGTTTTACCAAAAAAAGATAGGTATATAGGCATTAATGGAAATAATGATTTTGTCAAATCAACTCTAAATCCAGCTATTTGCAAGTTTAATCATAAAGTAAATAAAATTGAGCGTGTAAATTCTGCGTGGAGTTTAAGAATGGATTCTGGCGAACAGTATAAAGCTGAAGCTGTTATTTTAACACCACCTCAAATTCAGACATATGAGCTTATTAAAGATTTAAACATTAATTTTGAAATCAAAGAAAACTTTATGAAACCATGCTTTTCATTGATGATAGCTGTTAAAAATAATGATCTATTTAAGCATTCTGGTTATGTAATTACTAACAGCAAAATTATTTCATGGTGCGCAAACGAAAGCTCGAAAGAAAGAGAGCAAAATAATAAAGAGTTAACTTTATTAACTGTTCAAAGTCACGAAGAGTATGGGGATAAAAATTTTAAAAAATTTAAGGAAAATAAAGAAAAAATATTAAATGAAATGTTAGAGGAGTTTTTGATAATTTTTAAATTAAAAAAAGAATATATTGTTTATAAAAATATTCACGGTTGGCTTTATGCTTTTTCTGAAGATCAATCTTCAACAATATTTTGGGATAAGGATAAAGGAATAGGTATAACGGGTGATTGGTTATCAGGTGGTAGAGCTGAAAATGCTTGGCAAAATGCACTAAGTCTTATTAAAGAATAAAAAAAAACCGCGAACACATCTTAAGTGTTCGCGGTTTTTTTTAAAGTTAAATGTTATTAACTTAGAATTTTTTTCCTATAGACAACGATAAGGTTGTAGCATCTGCAGATCCTGTATATGTTTTAGAGGATGTGCTAGCACTTACTGAGTCATAATCGATGTAGTCTACAGCTAACCTTACATAATCAGTTACTGGAGTAACTAGTTCTTTTTGAACCCCAAGTCCAATTGTATAACCCTGTAATTTGTCATCTTGGCTTGTCAATGTTCCAGCAGTTGAACTTTTAACATCTGAAATATCAGCTTGTACATAACCAACTCTACCTAATAAAGTTACTTGACCAACATCTTTTGAACCTTGAAGATAAAGAGTAAAATGATCTTTTACAGTTAATTCGTAGTCTCCACTACCACCACCTGTATTCCAAGTTTCAGTATTTGCAGAGTTGTCTACGTCTAATGTAGCTTTTAATGGAATATACTCTAGTCCGATAGATAGTCCTATTGGTGAATCGATTGGAAGTTTACCTTCTATAAAAATTGCTCCAAATTCAGAACTGTCATCGCCACTTTTTTTATTTAGTGTAGTTGAAGTTTCATCTTCAACATTAAGTGTAGCTGTTCCTCCCTTAATACCTGCTGAAAATTCGGCAGCATTTGCGGCAGAAAACAGCATTAAAACGATTACAGATACAAATGATGTAATTATTTTCTTCATAATTTCCCTTTGTTTTATTTTAATTAATTAATTAATGTAATTTTAATACCTTTTGACTTATTTATTTTCAAATATATTATGAAAATTAATGTTGTCATTTAACAGATATTATATTTTGTTGTATATTTGCAACAAATTTTTTTAATTATTAAGTAAAAATTTATTTTTTTTTGATATATTTAGTGAAATATTAACAAATATCCACATTAATGTAATTATTTATCAATAATTTATTGAGAAAATGGTAACATTAAAGAATACGGGAGAGACTGATAATTCAGCACCGAAGGAGCAACGCCCAGGAAACTCTCA
>JAYPDR010000162.1:0-1961 GCA_038125345.1 Marinoscillum sp.
TATATTATTCAAGAGAACTTGTTGAGTTAAATCAAAAAGATGTAATGTATCTTAGGCCTTAGAAACTAACCCCAACTATTAACACCAGTAATTTTATACGGGATTTCAATACAAAAATATTGATCGCCATCATTATTGACATAACATGTCTTAGCATTAAATGCTAAGAAGGGATAAGACTTGAACTCAGATATGTCAAAAAAACATTCAAATTCCTTATTAACAGTTAATTGGGCAACAACTGGATAATCTGAATTTTCTGGACGGTAAGTATTTATTAAAAAGTTTTTATTTTCAATTGCGTAATCATATGGCAAGTCAAAGATCACTATTGAACAAGTTTCAGAATAAACACTCCATCCTTCTAGCTTCCTTGGGTTATTGGTTTTATAATAAAAAGCATAAGTTCCCTTTTCAAAAATTCTCCCAGCATCACTTCTAGTATTATCTCTGAAGCAACAATCACCAACACTATTTCCATTGATGACTGGGATGATTCCTTTTTTTTCTAAATCTTCATAGTCTTTATATTGACTAGCATACATAGAATAAGGCTCTGATCTTGTTTCGCTAGGAACAAAAATTTCTTTTTCTGCTTTTTCCTGACTTATCTGTTCAGATTTTTCATTATCTATTTCTTCGTCAAGCTCAATTAATATAGTTCTGTTTGAAGATCTCTGATTGTTTGTCGATATTGAAAAATTAGTTTTTTTGAAGTCTACAGTATGAGATCCATAACTTACTAGCGAATCTGCAGGACCCATACCAGAATAAATATTACCATTTTTATTAAATTCTTTATTACCACCAAACACCATATCTTCAGGTGGATATCTTGTGTCTGCTGAAGCATCTCTCTGATAAAAGTAGAAAGAACTTACATATTGATTTTTACTAAATCCATCTTTCATTAAAACTTTAAAAACTCCAATAGCTTGACCGTTAACATCAAAACATCCAGTAGCTTTATTTATTTGTTCAGTATCAAACCTTTTAGGATAAGTTGATAATGAAGTATTTATCACTTCTCGATTACCGTTCCTACTTACTACTAAAGTAATCCTTTTACCACCTGTTAACTTATTTATTTCATCTGCAAGTTCAATTTCACTAAAAATTTCTTTTCCGTTAATTGAATAAATCTTATCTCCAAGTTCTCCACCAGAATCTTCTACTGCTAAAGGACTACCATCATCATCTTTAATAAATTCCACAATTTCTAAGTCCGGATTAGTTCTGATTCCAAGAAACCCAGGATTATCTTTACTACTTCTACCAACAATTGTTAAATCCGTGCAGGAAGCATAGTCTGGTACTGGAACAAATTTGATTGTAGGATAATATACCCTACCTTCTTCATTGCAGCACATTTTTACTTGTAAGTAGAAAGTATTACCAGTCCTGTTGTATTCATCATATTCAGATCTAGTTGTCGAGATATGATAGTAAATATAAGCATATTCACCGTAAACTATCCAGTTTGTATCTATAATCCCAATATCATATAAATTTACTTGAGGTTCAAGAAAAGTTCTAAATATTCCAGTATCAGGTTCTGATTCAATATTGTTAAATCCGACTGCTCTTACCTCAACGTTAACGTCTGTTAATTGTGGAAGTCTTCCTAAAATTGCATAAGTAATTTGTGAAATAGTTGAGATAGGATTGTTCTCATCTCCTTCAATAATATTCCAAGCTCTTTGGGTAGCTACACATTTACCTTCAACGTAGAAGTTAAATGATTTAACCAAGTAGGCTGTTTCTTGAAAAACTGGTCTCCAACCAAACTCAACCTGAGTTGGGCCAAGTAGATCATACAGCATTCCGCCACCTTTTTTTGTTCTTTCTGCTTCATAATTTGATATAGTATTGTTTAGCTGTGGTATAAAAGCAGGATTATTAAGTGAATTATTTGATAATTTAGCAACTTCATCTTCAGATAAAGTAATTTTAATTTTATT
>JAYPDR010000163.1:0-1921 GCA_038125345.1 Marinoscillum sp.
CTGTGACACGGATGATGATGGAGATGGAGTACTAGATACTGAAGATAACTGTCCTCTAACAGCTAATGCTGATCAGGCAGATTGGAATAATAACGGTATAGGAGATGTTTGTGGAGATCCTAAGCCACTATTTACTGAAAAGGTAACATTTGTTGAGAATATCTATCCTAATCCAACAGATGATAAGCTAACGGTTATTGTCAAACCTGGACTAGAGATAAAAGATCTTTACTTTGTAGACTTTAGTGGTAAAACAATTAAACCTAAATCAATAAATAGAAGTGGAGATAACTTAGATATCAATGTTTCTAACTTAAATGAAGGAATATATATCTTAGAGATAGTATCGGATAAAGAAGTAGATAAGGTTAAGGTTGTAATAGAGAGATAAGAAAAAGCGGGATGGACGGGACTCGAACCCGCGACCTCCTGCGTGACAGGCAGGCATTCTAACCAGCTGAACTACCACCCCGGTTAATTATGATAGGCAAAAGTATTCTTTAGTATATATTAAAAAAAGTAAAATATTAATTTTTTATTTTATATGATTAAATCTTAACTAAATTTACCTTTCAATTGATTTATATATGTCTTTAGATTTCGAAAAACCTATCATTGAGCTTGAAAATAAGCTAAATCAAATGAAAGAAATTGCTGCTAAAAATGGAAAAAGTTTAGATAAGGAAGCGCTGTCTTTAGAAGAGAAAATTATTGAATTAAAAAAAGAAATTTTTTCCAATTTAACCAGATGGCAAAAAGTTCAATTATCAAGACATCCAAACAGACCCTATTTTCTTGACTATATTTATAAAATAACAACTGAATTTATTGAATTACACGGAGATAGAGTTGCTAAAGATGATAAAGCTATGGTTGGTGGAATTGGTGAAATTGATGGAAAATCAGTAATGTTAATTGGTCAGCAGAAGGGTAGATCAACTAAAGAAAGACAGTTTAGAAATTTTGGAATGTCAAATCCAGATGGCTACAGAAAGGCTTTACGACTAATGAAAATGGCCGAGAAATTTAATATTCCAATTGTTACTTTAATAGATACACCTGGAGCTTTTCCAGGCTTAGAAGCTGAAGAAAGAGGTCAGGCTGAGGCGATCGCTAGAAATATTCAGGAAATGGCAACTTTAAAAGTTCCTGTTATATGTATCGTGATAGGTGAGGGTGCATCTGGTGGTGCTCTTGGTATAGGAGTTGGGGATAAGGTCTATATGATGGAATATACATGGTATTCAGTAATTTCTCCTGAATCATGCTCTTCAATTTTATGGAGAAGTTGGGACTATAAAGAGCAGGCGGCTGAAGCACTTAAACTTACATCAAACGATTTAAAAAAAATGGGTATAATTGATGGTATAATTAAGGAGCCTCTTGGTGGTGCACATAATGATATAGATAAAGCGGCAAAAAAAATAAAAAAAATTATACTTGATGATATTTCAACACTTTCTAAAATAAACCCAGATAAAAGAGTAGATCAGAGAATTAATAAATTCTCAAACATGGGGGTCATTAATGATTAGAAATCTCAACAAATTCATTTTTTTTAATATCCTTGGTTGGGAAATAACTGGTAGAGTTCCTGATGATGATAAATTAGTAGCTATCGTAGCTCCACATACATCATGGCATGATTTTTTTGTTGGAGTATTTACTAGATCAGTATTAAAAATGGAGAATAGAATAAAATTTCTTGGTAAAGAAGAACTTTTTAAAAATCCTTTAATGAACTGGTTTCTCAGAAAGATTGGAGGGTACCCTGTTAAAAGAAATAAAAGAGTGAATTCTGTAGATAGTGTCGTTAAAATTTTTAATGAAAATAAAAATTTTTTTTTAACGTTAGCACCTGAAGGAACTAGAGCTAAAGTAGAGAAATTAAAAACAGGGTTTTATTATATTGCCCTAAAAG
>JAYPDR010000164.1:0-1916 GCA_038125345.1 Marinoscillum sp.
ATAATGGTATTTTTTGTTTTAACTGCTGGTTTAAGTGGGACTTTTAGTAATTTTTTAATTCCATTACAGGTAGGTGCTAGAGATATGGCTAGTGGTTTTTTAAATATGCTTTCTTATTGGTTTTTCTTTGTTTCAAGTATTATAATGTTTGCCTCAATTTTTACTGAAGGAGGACCAGCAAGTGGAGGATGGACAATTTATCCACCTTTAAGTGCTTTACCTCAGGCTGTATCTGGATCTGGTTTAGGTATGACTTTGTGGTTAGTATCCATGGCTTTTTTTATTGTATCTGCTTTACTTGGAGCATTAAATTATATAACAACTGTAATTAATTTGAGAACAGAGGGTATGACTTTCTTTAGAATGCCACTTACTATATGGGCTTTTTTTGTTACTGCAATTTTAGGAGTTCTTTCATTCCCTGTTCTGTTATCAGCAGTTCTTTTGTTGATAATGGATAGATCATTTGGAACGAGTTTTTATCTATCAGATATATATATAGCAGGTGAAGCATTATCTAATCAAGGAGGAAGTGCGATATTATTTCAGCATCTTTTTTGGTTCCTTGGACATCCTGAAGTTTATATAGTTATCTTACCTTCATTAGGTATAACTTCTGAGATTATCGCTACTTGCTCTAGAAAACCAATTTTTGGATATAGAGCAATGGTTTATTCTATTTTTGGTATAGGGGCACTATCATTTGTTGTTTGGGCTCATCATATGTTTATCTCCGGAATGAACCCTTTTCTTGGATCTGTATTTACCATATTAACATTAATTATTGCGGTTCCTTCTGCAATTAAGGCATTTAACTATATTGCAACTTTATGGAGAGGAAATATTATATTCACTCCTGCAATGTTATTTTCTATAGGTTTAGTTTCCTTCTTTATCTCAGGAGGTTTAACAGGTCTATTCTTAGGTAATTCAGTTGTAGATATAAATCTTCATGACACATATTTTGTTGTAGCGCATTTTCATATTGTTATGGGAAGTGCATCATTTTTTGGTTTATTTGCTGGTGTTTATCATTGGTTTCCAAAAATGTTTGGTAGAATGATGAATAATACTTTAGGCTATGTACATTTTTGGGTTACATTTATTGGAGCATATTTAGTATTTTTCCCTTTACATTACATTGGCATTGCAGGTTTCCCAAGAAGGTATTATTCATTCACTAATTTTGAAACTGGAAGAATTGAATCTTTTATTGATCTAAATACATTTGTAAGCTTTGCAGCTATTTTAACATTTGCGGCTCAATTTTTATTTTTATTTAATTTCTTCTACTCTATGTATAGAGGAAGAAAAGCATCATCAAACCCGTGGAGATCTAATACTTTAGAGTGGACAACTCCTGTTGAACCAGGTCATGGTAACTGGCCAGGGGATATTCCTAAAGTACAAAGATGGCCATACGACTATAGTAAACCTGGAGCAAAAGATGATTTTATTCCTCAACATATTCCTCTATCTCAGACCAAAGAGTCAAATTTACCAGAGGATGAAAGTAGGTAGATCTAATGTTTAGATTTTTAGGTTTTAACTATAACAGTCTTACTAAAATAAGTATTTTTCTTCTTTATCTCCTTATTCTTGCAGGTGGAGTAGTGAGATGTACTGGATCAGGAATGGGTTGTCCAGATTGGCCTAAATGTTTTGGTAGATATATACCACCTACTGAGGTTGACCAATTACCAAATGATTATAAGGACACATTTGTAGAAGGAAGAATTAAGAAAAATAAAAAGTTATCTGAAGTCTTATCTGTTATTGGTATGAACGATCTTTCAGATAAAATTTTAAATGATCCAGATATCAATAATTCAGAGGATTTTAATCCTTTTAAGACTTGGACTGAATATGTAAATAGATTAATCGGAGCTATAGTAGGATTATCATTATTTCTTATT
>JAYPDR010000165.1:0-1901 GCA_038125345.1 Marinoscillum sp.
AAAGATTATTAGTTAATTATTATAAGTCTATTGGTTATTATGATGTTCAAGTATTATCAAGCAATTCAGAGATTGATGCCAAAAATAATTACATTAGTTTAGTTTACACAATTAATTCTGGTAAAAGATATAAAATTAATAAAATAAGTACTAATATAGACAGTGTAATAGAAAAAAAATTATTTGAACCAATTGTAGAAAATTACAAAGACATTATTGGCAAATATTATTCACCGTTCAAAGTTACGAAGTTACTAGATAGAGTTGATTCACTCATATCAGAGAATGATCTTCAATTTGTAGAGCATTCAGTAAACGAAATCATTGAAAATGAAAGCATAGAAATAAAGATTAATATTTATGAAGGAAGAAAAGATTTGGTTGAAAGAATAAATATTTCTGGCAATACAGTCACTGAAGAATCCGTTATTAGAGCTGAATTATTACTTGATGAAGGTGACCCTGTAAATCAGTTAAAACTTGATAAATCTATAGCAAAACTTAAATCAAGAAATATATTTTCTGACGTAAAAATAAAAACTTTAGATGGTTTGAACAATAATCAAAAAATTCTAGACATTTCAGTAGAAGAGAAGCCTACTGGAGAAATAAGTGCTGGAGCAGGAATTGGAACCAATGGAGGTAGTGTAGCATTTAATATAACTGAAAATAACTGGCTAGGTAAAGGTTTAAATATTTCAACAAATCTTGATATTAGTTCTGAAACATTTACGGGCGGTCTCACAGTTACTGAACCTAATTATAATTATTCAGGTAATGCATTGAATTATTATGTACAGAATACCAAAAATGACAAATCAAACTCAGGTTATAAAAATAAAGTTATTGCTACCGGAATAGGTACTAAATTTGAACAATATAAAGATATTTACTTATCTCCAAGTTTAAGTTTTTCATATGATGACTTAAAAGTTGCTAGTACAGCTAGCAATAATTTACAGAGGCAGAAGGGAACTTTTTCAGATCTGAGTTTTGATTATGGTATTACTTCAGACAAAAGGGACAGGGTTTATGGCCCAACAGATGGCTATATTGTTGGATTTAGTCAAACTCTTCCCGTTTATGCTGATGCACCTTTTATAAAAAATTCCGTTTCGTATAGCAAATACCAATCTTTATCACCTAACTTTGTTGCAGCAATCAAACTTTATGCATCTGCTATAAATGGACTAGAGGAAAAAGATGTAAGAATAAGCAAAAGATTAAATCTTGGAGGTACAAGACTTAGAGGTTTCGAAGCTGGAAAAGTTGGACCTAAAGATGGCGGAGACTATATAGGAGGAAATTATGCTGCGGCTGCAAATATTGAAATGAATCTTCCAAATTTTTTACCAGAGAGTTCAAAAACAGACATAGGAGTATTTTTAGACTTTGGTAACGTATGGCATGTTGATTATTCTGATAATTTAGATGACTCTAATAAAATTAGATCTACAGTTGGAATTAATACTAGTTGGTTGTCTCCAGTTGGTCCTATGAGCTTTATTTTTTCTCAGAATTTATCTAAAGCCAGCACTGATGTGACAGAATCTTTTAATTTTAGATTAGGAACAACGTTTTGAACATGAAAAAATTTATAATATATTTATTATTTTTATTATCTTTCAGTCAATTAGTTTTAGCAGACAATACTTATTTCATAGATTTCACTAAAGTATTAAATCAAAGTAAAGCAGGGGCAGATGCTCAACAAAAGTTAAAAAATAAATTTGAGTCCGAGAGCAAGAAATTTTCAATTGAGGAAGAAAATTTAAGAAAGCAAGAAAATGAATTAATTTCTCAAAAAAAAGCACTTTCTAATGAAGATTATCAAAAAAAAGTAGACGAACTTAGAAAAAAAGTAGCAAAACTTCAAACTGATAAACAAAATAGTTTAAATG
>JAYPDR010000166.1:0-1890 GCA_038125345.1 Marinoscillum sp.
AAAAAATCTACCTTGACGTTACAAAAACCTACTAATATTTATTAAATTTTTGTCAGAACAATATTTTTCCATCTTACTTTAATTCCTCCTCCATCGTGAATCTGGAGTGCTATAGACCCATTAGCTTTTCCAATTTTATCATCTGTTAACTCAATCATTTTCTGATTATTAATCCATGTTGAGACCGAATTTTCATAAACTTCAATTTTCATAGAGTTCCATGAGTTCATTTTTACGATATTATCGAGGTCAGGGCTTGGTTTAATTAACCAACCTCTTCCGTATGATTCATATATTCCCCCTGAGTAAAGACCAGGTGGAGCTACTTCCACTTGCCATCCAGAGATTTTAGTGCCTTCAATTGATGATCTAAAAAACACACCACTATTTCCATCAGATTCCTGAAAGAAATCAAGTTCAAGAATAAAATTCCTATAAAAATCCTTTGTGGCAAGGTATCCGTATCCTTTATCAGGACCACTTTCACATATTAACTCGCCTTCTTCAACGTACCACTTCTCTGTGCCATAAATATCCCATCCCTCAAGATTTTTCTCGTTAAAGAGAGTGATTTTTTTTTCCTGAGTCTGCAAGATGAATAAAAAAATAAATAAGATTATATTTTTCATTTCTTAATTAAAAATTTAGATTAAACCCTACACCAAAAATTTCTTTGAGCTGAATTTCAGATATAGCATCGTCATCATAAATAATATTTAGAAGCAGGTTTGTAGAAAAAAATTTATTTATAGATAGCTCTAAATTAAACATGTAGTCAATATCTACATTCAAGGGCTCTTCTAAGTAATTCTGAAAAATATTTAATTTATTTTCAATTAAAACATTTTTCATAAGTTCTTTCTTAAAGTAGGCTGAAATTGATCCTCCAGCTTCAAATCTACCTGATTTCCCTTTATCAACACCAAAGTATCTTTTTCCATCGGCTAAATTTTCAGTAAATATAGGATCAACCATAATATATCTTGCTGAGAGAAGTGCATAGTTAAACCACAAATTATCACTTTTTTTATAGTACATTCCAATACCAATATTTGTGTAAGCAGGTGATAGAAATTTAGTATGTAGCTCTCTCTCAAGAACTCCATTCTGATTTATTGAATATTTAAAACCATTTGACCACTGAGACTTAAGATTAAAGAGAGCTGAATATGACCAGTTTCCTTTATTCTTTAATGCCAATAAAGAATAAATTTCTAGTCTATCATCATTTTTTTTAATTTCTTCATTTTCATTTTTAATAAGCCCATAAGCACCATCAATTCTATTTATCCACTCTAAATCTCCTTTCTTAAGAGCAAAATCATAGTCTAGAAGAAGAGTAAGTGAAAAATTATTAATTCCTCCAGTTACCCAGTTACTGTATTGTGTTTGATTTAAAAGAGTTGATACTTTTCCTTTTGAGAGATAATAAGCATCTGGAGAAATCCAAACAGAGTCCTCTATAGAATTTGAGTAAGATCTAAAAGTTAGAATTATAAGTAAGCAAGCTAGTAGTCTTTTCATAACTTAAAATTAATTAGAAACAAGTATTTAAAAAAAAGATTAATCTTGCCAGCTATCAAAATGGAAGGTTCCTGGTTTATCAATTCTCTCGAAAGTATGTTCACCAAAACAATCTCTCTGAGCTTGAACTAGATTCATTGGAAGATTTGAGCATGTTATTGAATCGAAATAACTTATACTAGAGAGAAGTGACATTGCAGGAATTTTATTATGAATACAAAATGAAGCAACTTTTCTAGCTGATTCATTTGAATTCTTAATAATTAATGAAATTTCTTTATCAAATAGTAAATTTTCTAGTTGAGGATCTTTCTTATAAGCAGTCATAAAATTTTCAAGTAGTCTAGCTCTAATAATACAACCTCC
>JAYPDR010000167.1:0-1873 GCA_038125345.1 Marinoscillum sp.
ATACCTTTTGAATACGCAGAGGAGGTTTTTAAAATTGGGGCTTCCTATCAAAATTCTGAGTTATCAGCTGATCAATCAAAAAAGAAAATCGAAAATATTTTTAATAGAATTTGTAAAGAATTAAATATTTACAAAGAAATTCCTATTTTGGAATTTCTAGATGATAATGCTAACTAATAAATTAGATACCTAATATGCTAACAACTTTAGTCATACTAACCTCCATAATAGGTGTAATACTTATCGTATTACTGATGTTTATTTTAGGTAAGCTGAATTGGCTTGAAAACGCTACTAATTCACTCTTGGCTAAAATTGATATAAATCCTGTACTAGAACCAGGCATTGATTCATCTCCAGATATTACCGATCCTTATTTTTATGGCCTAACGGGGAAAAAGTTGTGGTCAAGCCTTACAGGAGAGGATTACAACGGAGTTAACGAAATTGAACTAGAAGAAATTAGGCCAAGATACTCTATAGTCCTAATCAAAGCGCTTGCTAAATTTATCAAAGAAAATCTTAATGATCCGAATAATGATGATTTAGACATTATAAAAAATATTAGAACTGTTTCCACCTCAAGAGGGAAAATAGATATCTGGTTACCCTCAAACACTGTCGACAAACTTCATGATGTAGGATCTTTAATAAGAGATTATCATTTAAACAAAAGTGAAAATGATAAATCAGATGGGGAGAGTGTTGTAGCGACAAAAGAGGAGCAACGAGCATCAATTGAATCGACTATTAGAGCAATAGTTCATGATGTAGTACAACAAACCGGCGTCAAGTACCACGATGATATTTCTGAAGATCTTATAAAGCTTGTTCTGTAAAACTAAACATATTTTTTTTATCTTTCAAAAGACATGGGGTCATTATTAAAGTTATCTTCGTCATTTTCCATGATTTGCTGAGACAAGCGGATTTGGTCAAGATATTTTTCTTTTTCTAATAGTATTAGCGCATCTATCTGATTTACAAAGTTTTCTAACCTTTTCATTTCGGCAAAGAAAGCCAAATCTGCTTCACTAGTCTCCTCAAATGCATTTTCAAGACTCAACATCCTTGAATTAATGGTAGAAAACCTATCTTGCAAGTTATTGTAGCTATCAATTTGTTCTGTAATGCTTTCTTCATACTTTAATGATAAGTCATTCTGTAATCTTTCAAGAACTGCAGCAATCTCATCTTTAAAAGCTACTATTGAATTGTTCGTTTTTTCTGATTCAAGAGAAATCATTTCTACAGTATTGTAAAGATTAGATATTTCCTCTTGTACATCTTCGAATTGATCCAGGCCTGTATTCATATTAACAATACGTGTGGCCAGCGCATCGCTCATAATTCCAAAATCTGAAGATTTAGAACTAAAACTATAAATAGCAACTGTTGTTATTAATAAACTTATAAACAATATAACTGCGCAAACACCAAAAAGGATATTTATCAATTTTCTCTGGCTTGCCATGCTTGTAATTTGGTTTTTTGTTAGACTATTAATATCTCTTGAAAAATTCGTAAAATATAACTTCTCATCTTGGAGTGTTTCTAAAAACCTCTCAAATTCTTGTTTTATATTATCTATATGAGATGAATCTCCCGAAATATTCGTGTCTAATAAAGTATCGCTTTCTTCTTTTATAATAAAATTCTTAACATCTACTTGATCCATTTCAAGTTCAGATTCAATAGTTGCATCAACATTTTTTGCTACATCATCAACTGGACGTCTCAAAGCTGACTTTTTAGTTGTAGCTTTTTTTGGAGTAGTTTTTTTCATTATATTATTTGGTATCTAAATTCATTTGTTATATATATAAATATCGTAAAATTCTATCTTATTTATGTTTTTGCGAGTGTATTTTAA
>JAYPDR010000168.1:0-1873 GCA_038125345.1 Marinoscillum sp.
TAGTATAACGGTTATATCATTATAAGTTGCTCCCCCTATTATTCAAAGTTGCAGCCAAAACATAGGAAACTTAATTTCTGTTTTTTATGTACTCTTGATATAGTTTTTGCATTTCTGAAGGTGGAAGTTTCCAATATTCAATTAAAGGGTTTTCCTTTACTCTGTTATAATAATCTTCAATAAATGCTTGACTTATAAGATCATTATCTTCATAGTTTTCTCTCAACTTTTCAAGTTCATTGTGAAGTTCAGTCTGAATTTCAGTGTAATTAGGATCTCCATAAATATTTTTCATTTCATTTGGATCATTTTGCAAATCATATAGCTCCCATTGATCAACAGCCTAATAAAAATGGATTAATTTATATCGATCAGTGGTTATCCCATAATGACGTCTTACATCATGTTCTGATGGATGTTCATAATAATGATAATAATGAGACTTTCTCCAATTTTCAAGATTTTCATTTCTCAAAATTGGCAAAATACTTTTTCCTTGCATATCATTTGGAATATTAGTTTGAGCTAAGTCTAAAAAGGTTTCTGCAAAGTCCAAATTTGATACTAATTGATTATTAATACTTCCTGATTTAATTTGTCCTGGCCATTTAACAATTAGTGGTGTTTTCAAAGATTCCTTATACATCCATCGTTTATCAAACCAACCGTGTTCTCCTAAATAAAATCCCTGATCTGAAGTGTATATAACTATAGTGTTTTCATCCAAACCTGATTCTTTAAGATAATCTAAAACCTTTCCTACTCCTTTATCAACTCCAGCAACACTTGCAAGATAATCTCTCATGTAGCGTTGGTACTTAAATTTAGTTAGATCTTTTCCTTTTGGATTTTCTTCTTTGAAGTTTTGATTTATTGGAAGGTAAATTGAGTCCCATTTTCTTTGCTGAGACTCAGTAAATCCATTTTGTGGATTATCTGTAATTTTAAGATCCTGTTCCATTTTCATGGATTCTGAAATAGACATATAATTCATTCCAGCTATTTCTCTATTCCCTGAATAATCATCAAAAAGTGTTTCCGGTTCAGGAATTTCAATGTTTTCATACATTCCTAACTCATTTGGACCTGGTTGCCAAGGTCTGTGTGGAGACTTATGACCGAGAAAAAGCATGAATGGTTGATCTTCCGATTTAACAGAGTCTATCCAATTAATTGCTTTATCTGTGATAATTTCAGTGGTATATCCTTCTAATTGATATTGACCATTTTCATTTATAAACAATGGATTATAATAAGATCCCTGACCTGGTAGAATGTCAATATAATCAAATCCTTTTGATGGCTTCTCACCAAGATGAAGTTTTCCTAAAACCCCTGTTTTATATCCAGCTTTTTGAAGTAATTCAGCAAAAGTTTGCTGGTTAAAATCAAACTTTGATCCAAATGTATTATCTATAAAACCGTTTTTATGACTGTATTTACCAGTTAAAATCGTAGCTCTTGATGGCCCACAAATTGAATTTGTAACCAAACAATTAGTGAAAAGCATTCCTGAGTTAGCAATGCGATCTATATTTGGTGTAGGTGCAATTTCAGCAAGTCTCCCTCCATAAGCACTAATAGCTTGATATGCGTGATCATCACTTATTATAAATACAATATTTGGTCTTTGACTTACTTTTGTTTTTTTTAACTCTTTATTTTCGTTGTCGCAACTAGTAAATTGTGTTAAAAATATTAGTGCAATTATAAATAAAGATGCTTTCGCTGACTGCTTCATCATTACATCAATTAATTAATTTTTTTAAATATAATTAATTTGTGTACGAAATACATTATGGTCTAAAAAAACATTTTAATGTTGCTTTTCATCCATTAGCAATGGATATGTTTGAAAATATTGATGAAATAG
>JAYPDR010000169.1:0-1871 GCA_038125345.1 Marinoscillum sp.
AAGACGTGGAGTTACTCATAATGTTGACTCAAACGGATCCTTCATTTCCAAAATCGGTGTAACTTCTTTCAATCAAGGAGAAATTATTAAGATTTTTTATCAAAATGAGAAATTTTGTAAGGGACTTTATATATATTCATTATTTAATAACGATAAATTTATAAAATTTAATCTAAAAAAGTATTTCTCAAATTTGCATGGCGCTGATCCATACCTTTCAATTTTTTTCCTACAATTTGGAAACTTAAGAGTAATTAATAAATGTAAACATTTTTATAGAACTCATAGAGATGCAAGCTCCTTTTTAATGGGAAGAAGCAATTTTGGTATTTATCGATTAGAGTATTATTTTTTACCTATTAGGCAATATATATTTTTAAATAAAAATTTAAACATCAAAATTCCCTTGCATAGATTCTTTATTAAATTCTTTAAATCAATTATTGATATCATTTTACGTTCTATAATATTCTTATTAACAAATAAAAAATATTAATCACATATTTTCGGAGGTGATCAGATATTATGAAAGTAGTTATTTTAGCTGGTGGTTTTGGAACAAGACTTTCTGAGGAAACTGAAATAAAACCAAAACCAATGATTGAGATAGGAGGCAAACCAATAATATGGCATATCATGAAAATCTACTCATTTTATGGTTTTAATGAATTTGTTATATGTTTAGGATACAAAGGGTATGTTATTAAAGAATTTTTTTACAATTATTCTCTTCATATGTCTGATGTTACTTTCGATTTTAATAACTCAAACAATATTGAAGTTCATAAAAACTCAAGTGAACCTTGGAAAGTTACACTAGTTGATACTGGTCTCGACTCAATGACTGGTGGAAGATTAAAGAGAGTGCAAGATTATGTTAATAATCAGACTTTCATGTTAACTTATGGTGACGGTGTAGGTGATATAAATATAAATTCTTTACTAGAACATCATCGTAAAAATGATTCAATTTGTACAATAACTTCTGTTGCTCCAACAGGCAGATTTGGTTATATAGAAGTTGATAATGATTTTAGAATTAAAAGTTTTAATGAAAAACCCAAGTCTGATAAATCTCTCATTAATGGGGGCTTTTTTGTTTTCGAACCTGAAATTTTTAATTTAATTGAAGGGGATGAGACGATTTTGGAGGTAAATCCAATGTTAAAGCTTGTTGAATTAGATTCATTGACTGGCTACATCCATAATGGTTTCTGGCATCCAATGGATACGTTAAGAGATAAAAAATATCTAGAATCTCTTTGGAATGAAGGGCATGCCCCTTGGAAGCTTTGGAGTTAATAATTTTTGCTAAATAGTTATAAAAATAAGAAGGTTTTAATTTTTGGCCATACTGGATTTAAAGGTAGCTGGTTAGCATTATGGTTATCCAGGCTTGGCGCAAATATTTGCGGGATATCTTTACCTCCTGAAAATAAATATGATCATTTTAATCTTCTAAATTTAGATATCGATTCACATTTTTTAGATATAAGAGATTACGAAAGTTTAAAAAAAAAATTAGTTAAATTTAATCCCGATTTAATTTTCCATTTAGCAGCTCAACCACTTGTAAGGGATTCTTATATAGACCCTCTAAAAACATGGTCAACTAATGTGATTGGCTCTGCAAATATTTTAAATGCAATCAAATATGCAAGAAAATTGCAAGGGATAATCGTTGTAACATCAGATAAATGCTACGAGAATAAAGAAATTAGAAGAGGGTATAAAGAGGATGATCCAATGGGTGGAAATGACCCATATAGCGCCTCAAAAGGTGCCTGTGAAATTTTAGTAAACTCCTACAGAAAGTCTTTCTTTGATTTAAAATCATCTCCAATAATTTCATTTGCTTCAGAACTAAAAGC
>JAYPDR010000170.1:0-1833 GCA_038125345.1 Marinoscillum sp.
AATATAAGAGATTTTTAGAAAACACTTCTTTTTTTACTCATATTACTAAAATAAATAGGCTAAAATTTAGGAATTCTTAAAGTATGTAAAAAACAAGACCTAGCTTAAAAAGTTTAAAATCGGGAAGATCTGGGTTCGAAAAAAATGGTCGAACAGATTTGTAAATTCCTAAATTCCAGGTATTAAAACCCACATTTAGAGTAACACCTAACTGATCTTGATTAATAGGAGTACTTTTTTGAATATAATTTTGGGATGAATTTTCAAATTTAAATTTTGAGCTCAGAATTCTTGAGTATTTTAGCCCTGCATATAACCTCCAAAATCTATATTTATCAATTGTAGAGTTTCTTAATCTAATTTCTAATGGAAATTGAATTTCAGTATAATTATACTTGTTCTTTTGAATGTCTTGAGTATTCTCATTGAAATAAAGAATATTTTCATCAAGTCTAAGATTATTATTTAGTGAATTAATTCCAAGACCTGATCCTAAACCTAGAGAAAACTTTCCAGATTTATTTAACGGAAAATCTCTTATAAAACCAAAGTTCAGACTCGAAGAAAATTTATTTTCTTTAAGCTCATCAACACCGTTTTTTATTGAATTATAATAAATACTAAAATAGAATTGATCTTCTCTATAAAAATCAGGATTTGAAACCTGTGAAAAAATAAAGTTTGCAAAAAAAAGAAAATAGATTAAATATAATTTTCTAAACATTCAAAATAATTAGAAAACTAATATACAAAAACAAGAGTTCCCTACTGGTTTTGAGAGTAATCTCCTATTCTAGTAGTGTAATTAATTTTTAGAGCATTTACTTTTCTTAACTCCTGCTTAATATCAGAAATCAGACCCATTTTGGTTTCACCATCAACTTTTAATGCAGTAGTAAGAACATTTTGAAGTTCTTCTCTTTTAGCAGCTCTTTCTGCCAATACATATGCTCCTACATCACCAACAGTTGCAAACTTGTCATTTAACTGTATTCTTGGTTGATTCCCATACTTATCTTGATATCTTGCACTTGGCTTACCAGCATAGATATAAATAACTCTATCTTTCTTGTCAAGTTTTTGAATCTGATCCGCAGCAGGTAAAGTATTTTGAATCATCAGGGTATTGTCTCTTAATACAGTAGCAACCATAAAAAAGAACAATAACATGAATACAATGTCTGGAAGCGATGCTGTAGAAATCTTTGGAGTTTCTCCTTTATTATTTTTTCTAAACTTAGACATATCTAACTTGTTTTATTAGGTTCAGCTTCAGATAACTTCATCGGATAAAGAGCTTTAATTACATCTAACTTTTCCTTTAATTTTTCTTTTATTTCTGATGAAGTTCTTGGGTCAGAGTATTTTTTATCCGCTTCTACATAACTTATATTTTCTGAGGGATATAATCTGGAAAACTCTCTATTTCTTAGCTCATTATATGCCGCTACCAGCTCATTTTGAACTGAAATATAAACCTTGTAATCTGTCTCTCTATCATTTTTTAAAGAAATAATAGCTTTTTCAGGATTGTCAGAAGATCTTGTATCACCATTACCCTGGCAATAGTCACAAGCTTCTTCTCCAACACCACCTCCATTATCTAGAAATGCTACAGCTTCTTGTCTAACATCTCTTATATTCATTAATTCTTCTTCAACAAGAATTTGATTATACTTATTAACAACAACAGTAAAAATATTTTTCTGTTTGATAATTGGAGGATCTACTACCTCATCCATTGGTGGGAGTTTTCTATTAATACCAGAATCAGTTTCAATTGTAGTTGTAACTAAAAAGAATATTAATAGTAGAAAGGCGATATCCGCCATA
>JAYPDR010000171.1:0-1822 GCA_038125345.1 Marinoscillum sp.
TGTTTTCTGCTATATTTATATCATAAATTTTATCTAATTTATTTTCAATACTAATTATCTCACTTATAGTCTCTCCTGGACGTAACTTAAGTTTAATTGACTCAGGATTTACAGCAATATTAAAAATATTATTTTGACCAAGGATATTCGCCAATTGAGCTCGCGATATTCCTCCGCCTCCGCCTCCGGCACCAGAACTTACTACAACTACTTCTGATTCGGGTTCTAAATCTTCTAAAACATTAATTGTGAAATTAATTGGCAATTCAAAATCAAAATCTTGACAAGTAACTTCACAATAAGAATTACCCGAAAACGAATTATTAGGTATTATTGAAAGACTTTTTGAATTAATTTCACAATTTACTTTAGAATTATCTTCTTCAGTAATAATAAAAGTTGTATCTTCGTTGGATGATAAAGAATTACAGAAACCATTTCCAATTTCATTTAAATTCTGATCAACAATAAATTCTGATGAATTCTGAAAAATAATTATATTTGGTATATCTTCGTCCCAATTTATTGTAAAAATTGATGTATTAACTATTATATTTTTAGTAGAATTTCCAGTAATTATTCCTTGGGTGAATGAAGATAAAATTAAAATTGTTATTAATGTTAAAATAATATTTTTATTCATTAGATTTATTTTTATTTAAAATATATAATACTAATGCTAACATTGTAAAAATTGATGTAAATACAAAAAAGAATTTTTTTGATAAATTCCATAATGCATGTCTATACGTTACACTTTCTGCATCTAAATATATCTTATAACTATATCCGACTCTAATTGATGGATGAATTGGATCGTAAGGATATACGTTAATGGAAGCACTAGGCGATTTATCTTTTGAAGAAGTATAATTTCCTGTAACAAAAGTATATTCATTACAAAATACATCTCGATTATATTTTTTCTTATTGTAAGATGTAACATTCACAATTTCTTGTATAAAAAATTCTTTGAAAATTGAATCATTATATTCTGGCTCAAAGGAATATAATTGACCTATTCCAGACGTTATACAAACTTCTCCCGAATATTCTTTTTCAGGTATAACAGTAAAACTATCTTTTGGTATTCCAATCATTGAAAATGAAAAAACAGAATTAATTAAACTTAAAAAAATGAGAGTAAAAAAAATTACTCTCGATGCTTTTGCCATTAAGATCCGTCAGTATCACCTGAACAAGTTACAGTGATTGTAGCTAATTCTTGTGAACCGAGTCTTGTGGAGGTTGCAGGTGTATCGAATGTTACTGCATAAGAAATTGTATCATCTCCTCCGTCTGTAGGTACTAATAAATCGCCCATAGCCGTAGTAGTAGTTGCACCACCGAAATCAACAGTAGTTACTCCCATAGGTGTACCTGCAGTTCCATTTACTCCTCCGGAAGATACAAAATTAAATGCAGAACCCGAGAAACCTAAGAAACCATCCATACTTTGGTTAATACCGAAAGTAATGTTTAGATAAGCAGTTCCATTATTTTCAAGATTAAATGATGCTCCTTCATCAAAAGTTTGTCCAGCTGTAGCTAATGCCACTGCGCCATTTGTTAATGTATTTGTACTCAAATTACATGAAGTAGTAGATGTAATTGTCATATCTACAGCAATATCTGTTGAATGTGAACTACCGGTAATAGTTCCACCAAAAAATACTAAAACAATCGTTAATGAAACCGCTGCAGATACTGCTGCAAGTCTCATAAGATCATCATTTCTACGTGTTCGAGCCATCATTTGTACCTCCCAAATCTAAATCTGCATCTAATGAATCTCCAACTATCTTTACAGATACTATAACTT
>JAYPDR010000172.1:0-1798 GCA_038125345.1 Marinoscillum sp.
GAATATATTCCCAATTATATAGCAAGAAAACATGGAAGAGAAAAAATAACCTATGTGAATTTTAGATTCAAATAATTTCTAGCGTATTCTTTCTTTAGGATAACATTAAGTTCATTTTTAGTCTCTTGAAAATAGTCTTCACTTCCATTAAATCTATTTTTTAACTCTTCCTGTGTAATATTTAGCATATCAACAATATCGTCATCTTCATCTGACATAAGTTTTTCTTTAAAACTTAGTTGAAGACCCACTTCAACATCTGAATTATTAATCAGTTGCTCTTTATTTAGGTATACTATCGTGTTAATTTCTCTTTTTATCAAATCATTTTTTATTATGCTAAATGAACCGTCAGAAGTGACCATCTCTAATGTTGCAATAGGAGGATGAAACTCTCTAAAATCTAAAAATAAGTTATGAAAAGAAGCATCATATCTATTTTTCGAGAACTCTCGTGCTGTAGAATCAATGTTTATTTTATTCCAATTTTTAATTAAATAATCCATCCATATACTATCTGATCTCAATGTTTTTTTTCTATTATTAATATAGGTTTCTATCTGTTCAATGTCTGATAGTATAGAATTTAGAAGTACTTTCTCTTTATAAGACTCTTGGTTTTTAATTTGAATATTATTTATCCAGTAAGAAATTGTTATACCTAGAACAATTACTATAAATTCTAGGGAGTACTTAATGAGAAATTTTTTCATTTTTCTAAGCTAAATATTTATTAGTGATTAATCAACTCAAAATTTGATGCAGAATAAATCCCTTATGGTTATAGTTTTAAATATTTATATAAAAGATCTAGTTTTTTTTTAATTGGAGTTATAGAAAGTTATTTTTAGATTTAAATATGAGATTTATTTTTATAATATTACTTTTTTTATCGTTCAGTTCATTTAGTCAAACAAATGATTATTATTCATCAGAAAAAAAACTTGTTGGAAAAGCTAGTTTATTAACCTCAACAATTGCAGAAATGCATGTAAGTGGGAAAACATACACCATCTCATACAGTGATTTGAATTATCAACGAATTAAAGTTTTATCTTCAAAAAATAATGAAATTAAATCTTTTTCATTTGATGATATAGATAATGAATTTGAAAAATTATACAACTCAATAATTGAATTCATTGAAAATAAAGAACTAAAAACTAAAAGTTTTGAATTAAAAACTGGATCTCTAACTCTTGAGAAACAACTTAAAACTACCTGCTTTATATTTAAAGATAGGCTTGGAATAACTTCAAGAAGTGGTTATATGAACAAAAAATTAATAAATAATTTATTTGGTAAAAATTAATTTTACCACTTCATATAATAAAATTCCTCTAAAATCTAGCTTTCTGAGTGATTTTGTAATCTGGATTTTAAATACCTTGATATAAAAAGAGTTATCCCTGATTTACTAATAAAATGCAAAGATTACATAAAATCTAAGTAGTGATAGAATTTAACTTACTTTATAATAGAATATTTAGAAAGTTGTTCTACCAATTACACCAGACAAGTCAGCTTTAAGAGTAGAAAGCAATCTATCATCAAACCCAGATCTCCAAGCTCCTTCTCTACCATACTGTGCTTCAGACTTGACATCTACATTTCTCCCGTCAGCTGAAAATTTTATGGTAGCTCTAACTCTATAGTTAGTCATGTATGATCCCTTAATATTCCAATTATAAATCCATCCCGTTCTAGCGTATCTTGAATCTTTATTTATCATTTCTAATTCGAATTTACGAGCGAGCAGATCTATAGTATTGTTCCAAACTTGATCAGGATCAAGACC
>JAYPDR010000173.1:0-1790 GCA_038125345.1 Marinoscillum sp.
GCTTTAGACTTATCTTCTCTTTTAATTACCGTAGTTGTATTAAGGTTTATCTCAGTAATTTTTTGAACCGTTGCATCAGGCCATCGAATTAAAATCGAATCTACTTTAGTTTCTTTTCCAAGACCTATATGAAGATTGTGGCTTGAAGAGGATTGAAATCCTTTTGTAACAACATTTTCTTTAACCCAAACTTGATCATTAGAATAAGCCAATATTTTTGCACCTCTAGTAATTGGAAATTCATCATTACCCTCTAATTTGATTTTTAAATAATTATTTTCATCTGTAGAAATATTTTCCAAAACTTCAGCATTTGAATTTAAATTATTAAGAATGATATCTAAATCGCCATCATTATCTAAATCACTATAGGCTGCTCCAGTACTATAATTTGGATTTCCTACATCAAAACGATCAAATTTTAATTTTCCTTGATTTTGAAATAAAACATTGTGAATTTTGAGTGTTGGCATTTTCTCAATAAGTTCTCGTTTTATATTGTCTTGTTGAGAATTATTATATTTCGTGAAATCTACATTGCTTAGGTAATTTATGTAATCTAAATCGTTAGGCCTCTTGTAAATTCCATTAGCAATAAAAATATCAGTTTGACCATCTGAATTAAAATCTTGTAATAAAACACCCCAACTCCAATCTGTAGCAAATGTTTTCGTTTTAAATCCTATTTCTGAAAAAGTACCATCTCCTCTATTCAATTGAAAATTGTTTCTAGAATATTGCTTTTGAAAACCAAATTCACTTTTAATCCTAGAAATCTTATCTGAATCTTCACCACCAGATTTTAATAAAATCATAGGATCATTTGGCATCATATCTGTGGTGAAAATATCTAAAAGACCATCCCCATTCAAATCAGCAACATCTACTCCCATAGTGAAATGCGACATATGGCTTAACGTATTTTGTACAGATTCGGTAAAAGTTTTATCTCCATTATTCAGATATATATAATCATTTTCATGAAAATCATTACCAACATAAATATCTAAATACCCATCGTTATTAATATCAGTAGTAGTTACAGCTAATCCATAACCTAAAGGAGTGTCATAGATTTTTGCTTTTTTTGTCACATCTACAAACATTTTCTCCTTTTCATTTAATCTATTTTCATAAAATCGGTCTCCGCTCAAGGAATCGGATTCAAACCTTTTTTCAGCAGTTCCATAACTTCTTACAGTATGAATAGCATGATTTAATAAATACATATCTAAATCACCATCCAAATCATAATCAAAAAATGCTGCTTGAGTAGAAAAGCCTGAAAAATCTAGTCCAAAAGTTTTACTTTTCTCAACAAAGGTTAAATCTCCATTATTAATATATAATTTATTGTAAGCTTTTTGAGAGCTAACCGGACTTACTTTTGATACATAAATATCTAAATAACCATCATTATTTACATCTTCCATAACGACACCACTAGACCATGTATTTGAATTTGATATACCCGAGCGCTCTGTAATGTCTTGAAATTTTAAATTCCCTAAATTCAAATAAAGTTTATCTCCTACTTGATTTCCTGAAAAGTATAAATCCTCTAACCCATCATTATTAATATCACCTGTAGCTCCTCCATGATAATATCCTAAATGAGGCAAATAATAATATTTTCTATCTTCTAAACTAACAAAGGAAAGGGAATCACCTGGAAAAGGGTTGGTGTCATAACCAGAAGAAAATAACATAACTTCTTGTTTATTATCATTGTTGAAATCAGCCAAAACAGGCTTTCTGACCTGTGTTAATCCGAGTTGGACAGCATAATT
>JAYPDR010000174.1:0-1788 GCA_038125345.1 Marinoscillum sp.
AGGTATACCTGACCAAGTAAAAGGTCTATTTTTGTCAGCAGGACTCAAATAATTATTAGTTACAAATGAAGGAATATATCCTTGACCGAAATATCCTCCTTGAATGCTTGTCCAAGAATCAGTTCTGTCTCCATGTAATCTATATACGGGTGTTTCTAAATCATACATTGCAGATAGAAAATTTGGATATTGAGAATCGGAGGATCCAGGTTCTATAACTACTTCGCCTTTAAAATTTGATTTTTCTAAATGCGTCATAAATTCTTTAATCGGTGCATTACCTGCACCTGGCGCTAAATGTTCATCATTATAACCAAAATTATCGGAAACATGAACATGACCAATTATTCCGTTATCCGTTAAATCTTTAACTTCGGTTCCTAGCCATTGCTTGAATTCTTCATCAGATCCATCGAAATATTTTCTCCAAATATTTGCATGACCAATATCGAATGTTGCTTTAATGTGATCTTTTGCGTATTTTTTTGCATCATCTACAGAAAGTTTTTTACCATGTATTTTTTCAATTTGCTTTTTAAAACCATTATCAACTTCATTTCCATTGATAATTATTTTATCTTTGGTTGCAAATTCAACAAATTGTTCTCTTGAATCTTTAATTATTTTTTTAAGATCTTTAGGGTGAGCTCCATAATTTCCATCCCATAAGTTTTCAGGAGCTATAAAAAGAGGTTTGTCTAATTTTTTATCTTTTGTAACTCTTGCTGCTTCAATTGCAAGCTCAGCAACAGATTCATTAGTTCGTTTCATTCCGTAGTCGCTCAATGAGGATGACATTAATCTTTCTCTTTTTGAATCTAATATTCTTCCCTGAATTGACTTTAAATCGTCCGTATAGGAATCTTTTTCACGAATCTTAAGTTCTTCATTATATTTATTAATTAAAGAGCTGTCCGGATTTTCTTTTAAGTTCTCTTCATCTATACCTTGTTTAAGAAACTCAATTCTTCTTTTCCTCTCTAATTCTTTATAACTGTATTCACTTTCTTGTGTATTAAACTGAATAAGTTGTATGTCTAGCTTATCTTTATTTGAAAGCCAATAAGGATTTTCATAAGTTTCCTCATATCTTTTATCTGATATATCCATTTTTGTTACTTCCTTATAGTCTTGAATATTTTTATTTTTTAATTCAAAATTATTCTTATTTTCTTTTGCCTGTTTTTTATAGTATTCAATATCTCGTGTTTCATATTCATTTGTTTGATTATTCCAGACTCTATTGTAGTCATTTTTTCCAATTGGTTCAGAATTTAAATTGCCTTCTTTATCGACGATATATTGTTTTGCAAATTCAGATGCATAAGGAGATTCTGCTAATTTTATTTTTTTTCCATCTTTGGTTACAAAAGGTTCTTTTCCAAATCTATCTTTAATACTATAAGGAAATTCTCCCGTATGAACAACTATTGCACCACCGTCTGAGACATCACCTGCAAAATCAATACTTCTTTTAACTTCTTGGACATCTTGAGCTCTTTTATCTTCGTCAAAACCTCTTTGACCAAAACCGGCTAGACCTTGTATACTCATTGGTGCATGCACGGATGCTATTTTGACTTCATTAATTTTTGCAACTTCTTTGATAGCTTCCCTTTCTGCCATACCTACTGAACCTGGCGTAGGAGATTGAGCTGAGCCTTTACCGACACCAGTAAATCCTAATTCTATATTGTTTACGCCTAATTTTATACGTGCCCTTAATGCATTTAACTGATTTTCAAATGGCGGAGTTGAAACTGACAAATTTTTTGCACTGAATCTATT
>JAYPDR010000175.1:0-1778 GCA_038125345.1 Marinoscillum sp.
AAAAGAAATTACATCGAAATGGAAATTTTAGCTGGAGAAAAATTAACAAAATAATTATTAGAATCTCTAAATTCAAAAATCAACTTTCTCTAATTTTATTGATTAACTTTATAAACAATGAAAATATCACTTAATTGGTTAAAAAAATTTATTGAAATAAAAGAAACTCCAGAGGAAATTGAGTTTATTTTAACAGAAGCTGGACTAGAAGTTGATGAGTTAAAAAAAATAGAACTAGATAAAAATTATTTAAATGATTTAAAAGTAGGAGAAATATTATCAATAGATTCTCATCCAAATGCTGATAAGTTAAAAATTACTACTGTAAGGTTAGGAGAAAAAAATCTGTCTATAATATGTGGTGCTTCTAATATAGAAATTGGCCAAAAAGTAGTAGTTGCTGAAATAGGAACAAAAATAAAAAGCATTGAAAATAAAATCATTAAAATCAATAGAGTTAAAATAAGAGGAGTTGCTTCAGAAGGAATGATTTGTGCTGAAGACGAAGTGGGTATTGGAGATTCACACTCAGGAATTATTGTTCTCCCTGAAAATGCAAAAGTAGGAGATAAAGCTTTAAATTATTTTAAACTGTTAAATGATTCAATTTACGATATTTCAATAACTCCTAATAGAGCTGACGCAACCTCTCATTTAGGTGTTGCTAGAGATTTAAAAGCTGTTTTAAAAAGAGAAATAAAGTATCCAGATTTAATCGGTTTTAAGCCCTCAAATAAAAAGAGCATAGATATTATTATAAATAACCATCAAGCGTGTCCTAGATATTCAGGTTGCATTATTGAAAATTTAACAATAAAAGACTCTCCTGAAGAAATTAAAAAATTAATTTCTTCAATTGGAATTAACCCCATCAATAATGTTGTAGATATTACAAATTATGTAATGCATAGTTTAGGCCAACCACTTCACGCTTTTGATTTGGAAAAAATATATAAAAATAAAATCAATGTTAGATATGCTAATAAAGGTGAAAAATTTACTACTCTTGATGGAATTGAGAGAAAATTATATGAAAATGACTTATTAATTTGTGATGCTGAGAAGCCAATGTGTATTGCTGGTGTATTTGGAGGAGAATATTCCGGAGTATCTGATAATACAAAAAGTATATTTTTAGAAAGTGCTTATTTTAACCCATCAGATATTAGAAAATCGAGCTTAAACCATTCTCTGAAAACTGATGCTTCATATAGATTTGAGAGAGGAATAGATCCAAATATCACTATTATTGCTCTTAAATTTGCTTGTATCTTAATTAATAAATATTGTGGTGGAGAAGTTGTTTCTGATATTTATGATATCTATCCAAAAAAAATCAGTAATAGAAAAATAGAAATTAACTACGAGAGAATTAATAATTTAATTGGCCAATCTATTGAAGAAAAGCAAATAAATGAAATACTTTCACTATTAGATATCAAAGTAAGAAAAGAAAAAACTAAAATAATAGCTGAAGTGCCACCTTACAGAGTAGATGTAACAAGAGAGTCAGATATTGTTGAAGAAATACTTAGAATTTATGGGTATAATAACATAAATATTTCTGAGTTTAATCACTCCAATTTCTTATCAGATGAAAGTAAGGGTTCATATGAAAATTCATTACTAAATAATATCATATCTACTCTAATAAATTCAGGGTATTTTGAGATAACAACAGACATCAAAAGAATTCAAAGTATTAAAAAACATGATAGAATCTAGCATCAACAACCTCTAGGGTGTCAACAATTCCGTCGTTGTCGTCATCGATATCT
>JAYPDR010000176.1:0-1778 GCA_038125345.1 Marinoscillum sp.
AAAAATTATTTGCAGATCCTGTATTGGTAATAATTTTAACACCTGCATTTAATAACTCAAAGGAAAGACAACCAGCTTGATAATTTTGTGCAAATTCATCTGGAGGAGGATTGTTTGCATCCATTATAATTTCTAGTTTTTTAATTTTTCCAAATAAAAAATTAGTTTCATTATTATCAGAATTGAATTTATAACCTTTCAGCTTTATAAATTGTAAAAAATTAGTGCAGTCATAATGTTTAGCTCCATTGAATAGTGGCAAAGTATTATTAGAATAAAGAAGGGAGAAAAGATTTTTCCCAATAATTTCAATAAAATCCTCCAACGTTTCAGGTACCGGATTTTGTGAAGTTCTTAAACTTTCTTTTATAATGATAAGATGGTGTAATAACCAAAACTGATCTTCTAAATTTTTACTTTTAATTAAACCTTGTTTATCGAGTACATCTTTAATTTGATCATTAAGTTTTTTCAGAGATGAGTCTAATAATTTTTTATAGCCTTCAAAGGCCGTGCTTACCAAAATAAGTGAAAAAGTGGCTAAAATTCTATCTATTTTGCTTCTAATAAGTGATAGATTTTTGGAAAGATGTAATGCTTGTTTTAAAACAATATTAGTAATTTTACTTCTGAATATTAAATCTTCGTTTCGTATAGTTATAGGAGCGCTGGTAATCCAAAAAATTAATCGATAAGCTATAGTGGTTGGGTGCCAAATATCAGACTTATAATTAGAATAAAGATCTAACCATTCTTGAATAATAAACTTACTTAATTCTCTGTCCTTTTTAATATCAATAAGAGGTAACCAAGAAAATTTGTGTAGATCGTTAATTTTATTTTTTTTTAAAGTATTAATTTTCCAAATATTTTTCTTAAACTGTTTAGCTAGTAAATAGTTTTTATTGTCCTTGTCTTGTAGTTCAGCAAGAACATGAATATTGTGAATATCATAAATTCTTGCAACAGGTTCAATTTTAAGTGACTTATTATAAAATTTAGAATTAAAATAAATATTTCTGATTTGTTCTTTGCCATATCTCCACAAAGCAGTCAGCCACAATTTAATAAAACTAACTTTCATTTATAATTTTAACAATTTCTTAACTTTGTGATATTGTCCCTTAGATTTCCATTGTTGTTAAACAAAGTAGTTCCAGATACTAAAATATCTACCCCAGCATCTATTGCTAATTTTGCTGTTTCAAAATCGATACCTCCATCAATTTCAATCTCGATAGGTAGCTTGTCCTGATCTATTTTTTTTCTTAGCTCCTTCACTTTGTCCAACACCTCCGGCATGAATTTTTGTCCTCCAAAACCAGGATTTACACTCATAATTAAAATAAGATCCAGTAAATGAATAGCAGGCAAAAGTTGCTTAATATCTGTTTTAGGATTGAGAGATACTCCAGCTTTTTTTCCTAATGATTTTATTAATTGCACGCTTTGAATTAAATTGTCAGTCGCCTCAGGATGAATAGTAATAATATCCGCTCCAGCATCAGAAAAATCTTTTATATATCGTTCAACAGGAGCTATCATCAAGTGAACATCAAATGGTATTTTGGAATAGCTTCTTATTTTTTTAATTACAGGGGGACCGAATGTAATGTTGGGAACAAAGTGTCCATCCATTACATCCACGTGCACCAAATCAGCTCCGGATTGATTTAAATCTTCTAGAACTTCTCCCAGCTTGCTAAAGTCTGAAGAGAGAATAGAAGGGGCAATTTTTATTGATTTTGTCATTTATAAGTTAAATTACTTATAATCCT
>JAYPDR010000177.1:0-1771 GCA_038125345.1 Marinoscillum sp.
AGTAATTCTCTAGCACGAAAAAGCTGAGCCTTTATTGTTCCTAAGGGTGCCTTAGTTTTTAGAGCAATCTCATTATAAGATAATTCTTCAAAGTATCTATATTTAATCAAATTCTCATATTTTTTTGGAAGTTTTGAAACGAATTTTCTAACTAATAATATTTTCTGTTTATGGATTGTCTCTTCACCAGGAGTCATATCATTATCTTTTATGTCAATATCAATATTGTTTCCACTATCATCGGTAAAAGTAGAATTTATACTCGTTGTTTTTAATTTTTTCTTTCTTATAAAATCTATGGTATTATTTGTAGCAATTCTAAAAAGCCAAGTAGAAAAGGTATAGTCTTTTTTGAATTTATCAAGTTTATTAAATGCTTTTGAAAATGCTTCAATTGTTAAATCTTCTGCATCATCAGGATCTTTAATCATCTTCAAAATGGTAAAGTAAATTGAATTTCTATAATTATCCATTAATTCAGAGAAAGCATTTTGATCATTATATTTAATTGCTGAATCTATGAGCTCAAAATCTCTTAACGCTTTTTTTGAAAATTTTCTTTGTTTATCCATTAATGCTTATAATATTGAGTAGTTTTTTAATATAGATGAAAAAGTTCTTTAAATTAATACATACATCGTCAAAATCAAATGCAAGGGTAGGTAAAGTTTATACGGATAGAGGCGAGATAGATACTCCTATATTTATGCCTGTTGGAACTTTAGGAACTGTCAAAGGTGTTTTTCAGAACGATTTGATTAACAAATTAAAAGTGCCAATTATTTTATCTAACAATTATCATTTATATCTAAGGCCTGGTCTAGAAATTATTGAATTTGCTGGTGGTCTTCATAAATTTATCAATTGGAGCAATCCAATACTTACAGATTCAGGAGGTTTTCAAGTTTTTTCTTTATCAAAAAATATTAAAATTAAGGAAGAAGGAATTTTTTTTAATTCTCATGTAGATGGTTCTAAACATTTATTTACTCCTGAATCAGTTATTCAATCTCAAACCAAAATTGGTTCAGATATAATGATGGTTTTAGATGAGTGTCTTCCTTATCCATGTGAATATAATTATGCAAAGACATCATTAGAATTAACTCATAATTGGCTTGATAGATCTATTTCTGAATATAATAAATCGGATTATTTATATAATCATAGACAATTTCTTTTTCCTATTGTACAGGGAGGAACTTTTAAAGATTTAAGGGAAAAGTCTGCCGAATATATTAGTGGTAAAAATCTTTCTGGAAATGCGATTGGGGGATTGTCAGTTGGAGAACCTAAAGATATTTTATATAAAAATGTAGACCTAGTTTGCTCAATTCTTCCAAAAGAAAAACCAAGGTATCTTATGGGTGTTGGAACACCTGAAAATCTTATTGAATGTATATCTCTTGGGGTAGATATGTTTGATTGTGTGATGCCAACTCGTAATGGGAGAAATGGAATGCTCTTTACATCAGAGGGAACAATTAATATAAAAAACAAAAAATGGGAAAAAGACTATAGTCCTATTGATCCTAATTTAGAGTTTTATAGTAATGAATATTCTAAAGCTTACTTGAGACATTTAGTTTTAAATAAAGAAATATTGGGTTCTCAATTAGCAAGTTTTCACAATCTCAACTTTTATCTTTGGTTAGTAAGAGAAGCAAAAAATAATATATTAAATGATACATTTGAGCAATGGAAAAGTAAAATAATTCCTAAAATTAATACTAAGTTATAAATTGAATATTCTTAATAAATATATTCTCAA
>JAYPDR010000178.1:0-1755 GCA_038125345.1 Marinoscillum sp.
CAACTTCTAACGCTTTTTCTTTAATAGATATTCCACAACTCTCACATCTATTTTTCGCTCTTAATAATACTTTGTATCTAATACTTCCTGAAATAACTCCACTCGCTAAAGTTCTATGACCAAAGATTTTCTTAACACCTCTTTTTTTAATATAGTTTTGAAGTTTCTCATTACATAACTTGATTAACTCATCTTTTTGATTTTCATCTAAATCAAAATCTTCAAATAAGTAATTGTCTTTTGATTTCTTAATTTCATTTAAGTGTTTAGATAGATACTTAAATGGCATCAAGTTTGTGATTTTTTTGTAATAATCTATCTGCGTTTCATCATAACTTAAAAATGATTTAGCGATATTAGTTCCAGTTGCTTTTCCATTACCTTTAATAAGTTCAATCAACATCAATGGTTGATAGATATGGGACATACTCATTTTCTTGGAAATATAGTTTTTAAGTTTTGAGTATTTTTTTGACATTTTGAATAATCTTATAATATCAATAAATTTAAAACTAATTTATGTTTCTAAATTAGCAATTAATGGGACGTGATCACTATATTTAATCCAGTCTTTGTAGTTTCCAATATTAAAATCTTTAAGTTTAACACCTTTAAAATAGATATAATCAATATGATAAGGTTTATTTTCATTTTTAGTGTGAAATAAAGTTCCCTTAGTTTCTTTGCCAAAATTTTCTTTAGAAGTTAAGTGATAAACACTTTTAAAATTTAGACTTTCTAGTTTTGAGTTTATATTTTTAAAGTTATTTTCTTTATTACCCTCGTCCCAAATTACTGAATTATTTAAATCTCCAGAAAAAATTACTTTATCATTATAAGATAAGTAGGTTTCATAATAATCTAAAGCACTCGAAGTATTACCTTGATATTCAATACCAAATCTTTGAGATGCTCTATGATTATATGCCCAAGCACCTAAAATATTAATTGTATCAGTATTAATCGGAAGAAAATAAATTAGATTTTGATTGAAACCTTGGTCAATTTTAGCAGAAGAATTAAAAACAAGAACACCCAATCCTTTTTTTTCATTCTTTCCAATCCAAAAATATTTAGAATTTGGAAAATAGTTTTGATCTAACTTTTCACATTCTTGTAAAATTACTATATCAGGACGAAGTTTTTCAATATGTTCAAACTTTTTAATTAAATATAAATTACAGTTCCAAGTGATAATCTTCATTGTAAAAAATATTTTTGATTAATTTATATCAAAGATTAAACAATGTTAATTAACAACTTTCAACTTAGGAATTCGTTTCGCAAGATTAATAAGCGATTCATCAGTATGACCAAGATAGACACTTCTAACCATTCGATCACTTGTGTTCATTAGTTCTGCTATATCTTCTATTCTTGTTCCTTTTTTGTAAAGTTCTGTCGCATAAGTGTGTCTGATTGAATACAGAGGTCTTGTTCCGCCTTTGTGATAAAAAAGATTCAATTCTTTTGAAAATCTAACAAAAGTTTTTCCTGTTTTATTTTTTAATTGTTTTCTGTCTTTGAATTCAGGAAGAATTATATAATCATCTTCTTTCGTATTAGGATATCTACTTAAAATTTCATCAAACATTTTTTCAGCGAAAAACTCATTTGCGATAGGGTGGTGTTTTGGTTTAGTTTTTGTGTTGTAAATAGTAAATTTTAACCACTTTTTATTATTATCATTAGGACTTGTGATAAATTCAAAATCTTTTCTTCTTAACGATAATGGTTCTAATCCTGGTCTAAATC
>JAYPDR010000179.1:0-1753 GCA_038125345.1 Marinoscillum sp.
GTTACATTTGGGATAATAAAAAACCAACAGCCCAAATGTTAGGAAGATGGCAACCATGGCACCAAGGTCACCAAGCATTGTTTGAAGAAATTTTAAAAAAAACTGGGCAAGTTAATATTATGGTAAGAGACGTCCAAGGAGTTGGAGATAATCCGTTTGATTTTAATACAGTTAAAAACAATATTGAACAAGCACTTAAAAGTTATTTAAACCGAGTAAAAATAACTTTAGTTCCTAACATAACCAATATTTGTTATGGCAGATCTGTTGGTTATAAAATAGAAGAAATCGTTCTATCAGAAGAAATTCAAAAAATTTCAGCAACAGAGATAAGGGCAAAAATGAGAGATAAAGCATCATAAATAATAATATTAATCTCATAAAAGATATAAAATATATATATAAATTATATAAATAAAATTTATCCTTTAATTTCTATCGGTTAAATTTAGAAATATTATGTGGTTTTAAAGTCATCAATATTCAAAGCTGGAAATTTAGAAAAAGAAACTAAACTCCAAGCAGATGATGTTAATATTGTCAAAACTACATTAAAAGAAATAACCGGATCAAGAATTGACAATATAGATAAAAAGTTAGTTTTATGCGTTCCGTATAGAAATAGAGAAAATCATATTAAGGTATTTCTGCCTCATATTAAAACGTACTTTGATTTTGATAAATTTGATAAATATCTTGATGTTAAAATTGTTTTTGTTGAACCTATTAACGAAAAACCATTTAATTGTGGAAAATTAAATAATGTATGTTTCAAAGAAAATTATGAATATTTAGATTATATAATTATTAATAATATAGATTTTTTACCAATTTTTGTCGATTTTTCCTTTTCAAGCAATCCTACTTTATTAATTTCTTATGGGCACCAAGATCATCCTATACGTCCTAATGATCCGGTTTTAAGAAAGCATCTTATCGAACATCCTAAAAAAGAAAATCTATTTGGAGGTTCAGTCTTAATCCCAAAAAATATATTTGAAAAAGTAAATGGTTATTCGAACGAGTATTGGGGTTGGGGATTTGAGGATTTGGATATGAAACGTAGAATCGAAAGTAATCATTTTAAAATTGAATTCAGGGAAGGAGTTTTTCAACCTCTTTTTCATGATAATTCTGCCTATGAAATCAAAAATGATAAAGTTGAACCTTCTGGATTTTTTAAACTAAATCAAAAAATATATAATACAAATTGGAAAGATAGTGCTTATTATCAAAGAGATGGGTTAAGTTCCTTAGTTTATCAAAAAATCTCTGAAGAAAAAATTTATGAAAAAGAAAGGCATAATAAAAAAATAACCATTACTCACTTAAAAGTTATTATATAAATAATTTAACAATTATTTATTAATTGATTTTCCTTCTAACCATTTAGTTTCTTGATTTTTATAGTGTTCTTTTTTCCAAATTGGTGTTCTTTTTTTAATTTCTTCAATGATAAATCTTGAAAATTCATAGACTTGAGATCTATGTTTGCAAGCGACTGCTATGATTATTGAAATTCCGCCTAATGGGACATGCCCTTTAGCATGTTCAATAAAGGCAACAGGATGTTGAAGTTTTAGTTTAGAAATAGCTTCTTCATAAATTTCTTTAAAACTTTTTTTAACCATTTCATCGTGAGAGTCGTAAGTAATACCTGTTACTTCTTTGTCGTTATTATTATCTCTAACGGTTCCTATAAAAAAAAGTGAGGCACCACACTTATGGGACTCAATAAATTTTTGAGCTTTAT
>JAYPDR010000180.1:0-1730 GCA_038125345.1 Marinoscillum sp.
ATCATTACATAATGATAATTTGATTTTAGAATCTTAGAAAAATTTAACTTATAGTCCTTGTTAATTTTTTTATGAAATTAACAAGTTCAGCTTTTATTTATGGTTCACAAATTCCTGAAAGATATGGTTACAAATTTGATAATGTTAATCCACCACTAAAAATTGAAAATATTCCAGATGATGCCATTTCTCTTGTTTTAATAATGGATGATCCAGATGCATTTTCTGCCGTTGGAAAAATTTGGGTCCATTGGACATTATGGAATATTTCTCCGCATATATCAGAAATTCCGGAAAATTCTATACCTGATGATTGTGTCCAAGGTTTAACTGACTTTGAAGAAATTGGTTATGGAGGACCTGCCCCGCCTGATAAGAAACATACCTATATTTTCAAAGTTTTTGCCCTAGATACTATTCTTGATCTAAAAGAAGGATGCACTAGAACTCAATTAGAAACTGCTATGATAGGACATATAATTTCTGAAGCAAATTTGACAGGAACATTCTTGCCATAAATTTGGATTTAAACAAATAGAGTAATAAGAGTATTTTTTTTTGTTATTTTATGAAACCAGAATTATTCACAATTGGTAATTTTAGTTTAAAATACTCCCATCTGTTAGTAGTTGGAATTTTAATTCTATCATTTTCTACCTCTTTTCTCATTCGAATTCTTCCAGGAAATTATGGATGGGAATTAAATGAATTCGATCCGTTTTTTAATTTTAGAGCAACCCAATTTCTACTTGAAAATGGAATTTCTTCTTATTTATCATGGCATGATGAACTAAGTTGGTATCCTAATGGAAGAGATATCTCCTTTACTTCTCAAGCCACTCTTCACATTTTTACGGCTTTAATGTATTGGATTTTTGGTATTGGTTCAAATCTTTATGATTTCACAATTATTCTTCCAGTTGTAATAGGATCTTTTTCAACAATTATAATTTTTCTTTTGGTTAGGACTATTTCTGGAACTACAGCTGGACTAATTTCTTCACTTTTATTTTCAATTTCTCTTCCTATACTTCTTCGAGGTTCTTTAGGTTGGTTCAAGTCTGAACCATTGGGAATATTTTTAGGGTTATTTTCTGTTTATCTATTTTTAAGCGGAATAAAAAGTGAACAATCATTTTCAAAATTTATCAGATTAATTTTTGCAGGATTTTTTTTGTCATTTTCAATTTCTGCATGGGGAGGAAGTAATTTCTTTGTAGTTCCTATGGGAATTTTTATTTTTATTATTCCTTTTATAATAAATAATAAATCTTTAGATAAAAAATTGCTTCTTTTTACAATTTCTGCAGTATTATCTTCATTATTATTTGAGAGACCTGGTCTTAGTTTCATTTATGGCTATATTGGGATGTTATTAATTTCTTCAACAACTATTTCATTAATAATAATTAAACTGAAAAACTCTAAAATTTTCTCTCAAAAGAAACTAATAATTTATTCGATAATTATTATGAGCTCACTTTTAATCATATTTTTGATTATAGAATTAATTATCTTTGGAAATCAATTCAGTTTTAGATATCTCAATGCAGTAAATCCATTTATGACTACTACAGATCCTGTTGTTGATTCTATCGCGGAACATCAACCAAAATCAATTCAACTCTCATTTTATTTTCACACAGTATTAATGATTTTTTCTGGTTTTGGTATATGGCTAATATTTTCAAAAAATTTTCTCTTAAAAGAAAATCCCTTAATCATTTTTT
>JAYPDR010000181.1:0-1703 GCA_038125345.1 Marinoscillum sp.
GAACTTAACGATTCAATAAATTTCTGGAAAAGTGTTTATACTAAAATCAATTCTACTGAAGGTTATTTACATGACTCGGAGAATTTGAATATTGTTTATGGAATTTTTCCGGCAAATGAAAACACCTTACAAAATTACAGAAATCAAATTATTCAAGATCTAACAATCTTAGCTAACGGTCAAAGGTCAAATTTATCACGAAACCAAACTCTTATTTTCGATATTTGGGGTAAATCTAACGAAAAAAAGACCTATCTTTCTGCAATTGATAGATTACGATTTCAGCGAGGTCAATCAGATGCTTTTTTGAGCGGATATGAGAAGTCAAAATCCTACGATAGTTTTAATAAAAATATTTTGAAAAGAAGAAACATCCCGCCTGAATTATTTTTGATACCACATTTAGAATCTTCTTTTAATCCACAAGCTATTTCATCTGCAAATGCGGTTGGAATGTGGCAGTTTACGAAAAATACTGGTCAACAATACCTTCGTGTTGATGATGTTATTGATGAAAGATTGGATCCATATCTTTCTACCCAAGCTGCTATTTCACTTTTACAATTCAATTATGATCAATTAGGTTCTTGGCCACTTGCCATCACAGCATATAATCATGGTTTGACTGGTATACTGAACGCCAAAAATATTCTGCAAACAAGCTCAATATCAGAAATTATAAATAACTATAAGGGTCCTAGATTTGGTTTCGCATCTAGAAATTTTTACCCGCAATTTTTGGCTATTTTAGATATCACAAATAATTTTAATAAATATTTCGAAAATGTATCTATAAATACTCCCATTGAACTAGAAGAAATTCGCGTTACATCCCCTATTTATTTCAGTGATTTATCTAATCGTTTGAATATAGAAAAGAACATAATATCTTCAAATAATCCATCACTTTTGCAAAACATAAAAAACGATAGGGCCCGAATACCTCAAGGAACAAGATTGAGACTTCCGGCATCTTTAATTAACAAAGAAAATCTCGATAATATTTTTAACACTGCCCAAAGCTCCCTAAGTTTGTCTCCAATTAAAGCTCCAACTATAAATTTAAATACAGATGCGGAAAATATTTCCTTATCAAATACTAATGATGGGAACAATTGGGTTGATCCTAAATTTCTAGCGCATAATATTTCTATAAGTATTGATAAATCCCTTACAACAAATGAGCCCCAATCGACCGAGAACACGGATCTTGAAAATTCATTTATACAACCCTATCAAACTATTGTAGAACTACCTTCAATCTCAGATATAGTTTTAGATGACGCTTCCAATAAAGAGGATTTAAGTGAAGATATTAATGAGCTAGAGCTAGGATTAGTAGCTACTAAAGAGATTTTTCTTAGATATGATGATTTTGAAGTAGACAATCAAAATAGGATAAATGTCTACAATGAAACCATCGAGCAGATAGCTACCTGGCTAAATATTTCAAGCTCTGATTTGAGAAGATATAATGGAAAAAACCCTTTTGATAAGATCTATTTTGGTGAGAAAATATCTTTAATATTTTCTAAAGTCTCACCTGAAGATTTTGTAAATAAGAGATCTGATTATCATAAAAATATTTGGGATAGTTTTTTTTCACGCTATACCATTAGTGGTACGAGTACTCACGTAATTCAGAGAAATGACAATATTGAGTCAATTTCAAGAGAAGAGTACAACAGCCCAATGTGGTTAGT
>JAYPDR010000182.1:0-1696 GCA_038125345.1 Marinoscillum sp.
AAGAGGCGTTGTTGTTTTTCGACTTGCATCAAAAGGGATTATACCCAATGACTCGGTTTTAACGATATTAGCTTTTGGTTTAGCTAAAAATTTACCTTTATTAATTTCATTGACTTTATTTTTGGCTGTTTTATCGACATTAACCAGATGGTATAAAGACAGTGAGATGATTATTTGGTTCAGTTCTGGTCTTGGTATATCAAGCCTAATTAAACCTATACTAGCTTTTTGTACCCCAATCTTTTTATTTATTGGCTTTTTAAGCTTCTATCTTTCTCCTTGGTCTGTCCAAAAAGCAGAAGAATACAAAGCCGGATTAGAGAATAGAGATGAGCTCGCAATTATATCCCCGGGAGTCTTTAAGGAATCTAAAAACAAAGATGAAGTTTTTTATATCGAGGGTTTATCAGACTTTGGTAATAAAGTTAAAAATATTTTTGTCCAATCAACCCAGAATGGTAAATCAGGAATAGTAGTTTCAAATCAAGGAAAGAGAATAACTACAAAATTTGATGATGAATATATTGTTCTTGAAGAAGGGAAACGCTATGAAATTGATCATCAAAATAAGATCTTTAGTCAAGTTGATTTTAAAGAGTACGGATTTCTAGTTGAAAAAAAATTGCCAACTATTATTGAAACAACTGAAATTTCTGCAAAACCAACCTTATTGTTATTTTTAGAAGACGGTAACCGCAATAAAGCCGAACTGGCATGGAGAGCTTTCTTGCCGATTTCCAGTATTGTGCTTGTTTTTTTGGCAATTCCTCTTAGTTTTATCAACCCAAGATCTGGGCGTTCGGCAAATATTATTATTGCTTTAATGCTTTTTGCTATTTATAACAACTTAATGGGTGTAACCCAAAGTTATATTTCTCTCGGAAAAATTAATCCTATTTTAGGCTCCACGCTCAACCATTTAATCTTTGTGATTTTATCAGGATATCTGCTTTATAGAAGATCCTTAAACCTTCCTCTCATCCCAGAAAAAATAAAAAAAATAAACTTTCGCAAATGAATCTATTAACAAAATACCTTAATTATGAATTTATAAAAAATATTTTCGTTGTTTCTATGGGATTGATTTTACTTTTTGCTTTTTTTGATTTTTTAGCTGAAATTGGAGATATTGGTAATAACTATGGATTACCTGAAATCATTGATATAGTTTTTTTAAGTATCCCAGGGCACCTTTACGAATTATTTCCAATTTCTTGTCTTATTGGTGCAATGTTTACTGTAGGTCAATTATCAGCTAATTCAGAGTTTGTAGTTATGAGATCAAGCGGCTTATCTATTAAAAAAATATCTTTAAATCTCATTTATGTCGCTATTTTGTTTGGGATCTTAACTTTCCTAGTTGGTAATTTCATAACACCTATTAGTGAAAAAAATGCTCAACAAATTAAAATCAGTTCTGCAGATGGTAGTGTGACCACAGACTTTAGATCAGGCATATGGATGAAAGATGGCAGTAACTTTGTCAATATTGAAAATATATTGCCCGATGCATCAATGCAAAAAATTCATATTTATGAATTTGATAATTTTTTTAATTTAAGATCAATTATTGATGCTGATAAAGGCACGTATGAAAAAGGTTCATGGGTTTTAAAAAATATTAAACAAAGTTTAATTAGCAATGAAAATTTCAAAGTGATAACTTACGATACTGGTAATTGGAAATCAATGATTA
>JAYPDR010000183.1:0-1671 GCA_038125345.1 Marinoscillum sp.
GACTACAAAAACAATCAAGGCTTCTGCTCTTATTGATTGTTGTCCTGATATCGGGATTTTTGTTTGTAGCTTAAAAACTGAAACGTGTGACAGAAGCAGACATATCAAACTCGTGCTAAACGACTTTGTCGAAATTTAATGACTAAGATCGTATGAGTACGTGCATAGCGCAGTCACTATCTTTTTATGTACAGAGAAAGATGTCTTAAGGATTATAGTATTTCTCGTCACTCTCGGAGATTTGGTCCGAAAGGAATAATGTAATGCTTGCAGCCTCCCACAAATTTGAAATTTTATACGATGATAGTTCTGAAAAATATTACTTAGCTATGGATAAGATAAAAATAACTTGTTCCAACTCTTCTAAATTAATTTCTCATGAATCAAAATTATTTATTCAGAATATTATTGATGAGATACACTCTTTTGGCGATATAGAAATTGATAAAAAAGGCAATATATCTCCGTTTTTATTTAGTTCTTATGCACTTTTATCTGATTACGAATATGAAAATATATTTGATTTATATGAAAATCGATTAGAAGAGGTATTGTTTTCTGACCCTACATTTCTTCGTGTCGCTGGCCCGGAACAAATTGATCAGATCGCCGCCGCTGATATGATAAGTGAATTCTTAGAAAATATTGACAGCGAAGCTTTAAATATAATTGAAGCAATATCCAATGTTGCTTACCACGAGGTCTATGCTTTTCAGTCTCCTGAGGAAGCAGCAAAAATAGAAAATTTTGTGCACGATCTTGATGACTACTGCAAAAGTCCAGAATCGTATTCCGGAGACATAGATCCTCATATAGATCGAAGTGATTTAAAAAATACCTCCTTTTTCAAGAAGCTACATAATATTTTTGTTAGGTTATCAGACTTTGAAAAATTAGCTGTCCATGGACTGTACTGCATGAATGGATGCAGAAATTTTTACGCCGCTTTGGCTTATGTTCTCGGAAAAATTTCAAGCAATAGATACGCAATAATAATTCTTTCGAGCCAAAATTTAACCCATGGTGTCTATGGTGATATTGATCGAGATGAATTTCAAAGTAGGTTTCAGGCTCATGTTAATGAGTGCACAGTGATCGATAACTTTTTGCGGTATGGTGATGCTAACCGGGCAATGACAAGATTTGTGATTGACTCAATCAGTCATGGTGAAAATAAGAACCGTGAATTCAAAGAAACTTTTCAGAAAGATGTGAATTTATCAAAAAAAAGTAAAGATATTTCATTGTCTGTTGTTAAAACAATTGCGGCATTTGCAAATACAGATGGCGGAGATTTATTTGTTGGCGTATCTGACGACATGAAAATCAAGGGAATTGAAAATGATTTTTATACAAATGATGACAAATATTTATTAACTTTTTATCAAGTAGTTGAATCGGCACTTGGGGCAGCAGCTATCGGTATGATTGATGCCCAAATAAAATTCATTCAGGGGGTTAAAATTTTATGGGTAAAAGTTATTGCGGCCCAAGACCCCGTTTATTGTAATTATCATACCTCACGAGGTGATTTTTTTGTAAGACAAGGGCCTTTGACAAAAAATCTAAACCCCCAAGAGGCGGACCAATATAGACAGGTTCGGGTGCATAAAAACTAAAGTTCGAAGGTTCATGATATCAATCGCAGCATCCTTCGGGCATCAGAGTGCT
>JAYPDR010000184.1:0-1629 GCA_038125345.1 Marinoscillum sp.
AATTTCAATTAAAAAGGCACATTCAAAAAATTGTTTTAAAATTTATTTTGAAAACAAAATTTACCAAAACAAGTTGTTTCAATATCCAAGCTACCCAACCCCCAATTTTAAAATTGTATCTCTTTTTACTCTAAAGTATTTCTCAATAAAATTCCAATCTCCAAGTCTTCCAATACCATAACTACTAATTCCACCTAACCAATTTCCTAATGATGCAATGAGTAGGGAAAATGAGAAATCAAAATTACTAGCTATAAGTATACTTAATACAATTTCAGAACTTAATGGAATAATAGTTGCTGCAAGAAATGATGCTATAAATAAACCAACATATCCCCATTCAGCTAGAAATTCCATTATTAAATTTAGTAAATATGAAATCTTAATTAATAATTCTATATTATATTTAAATTAAAAAAACTATGAATAAACATTTGTCTTATAGATCAGGAAATCCAGTCCTAACATCCAATGCATTCAGTATTAAATCTGACTACTCAGATAAAATGACAATTGGAGGGACAGTAAATAAAACATTTTTAACTCTTTTGATTTTAATAGCTTCCGCATATTACTCATGGACATATATCACTATTAGTAATGTTTTACTTTTACCTTCTGTAATTTGCGCGCTTATCGTTGGTATAATTACAATAAGAAAAAAAGAGTGGGCTCCAATTACAGTGCCTATTTATGGAGTTTTACAAGGTATTTTTTTAGGTATTATTTCTAACCTATTCAACTCAATGTATGATGGAATTGTTATTACTGCAGTTTCCTATACTCTTTGCATACTTTTTGCTCTATTATCAGTTTATAGGCTAGGATTAATCAAACCAACAGAAAACTTTAAATTAGGCCTTGCAGCTGCTACAGGTGGAATCGCTATCGTTTATGGAATTAATTTAGTTATGTCATTTTTTGGATCAGGTATACCACTAATGGATATTAATAATTCCTCAATGTATAGCATAGGGTTTAGTTTATTTGTAATAATTATAGCTGCTATGAATTTAGTAGTGGATTTTGACTTTATAGAGGAAGGTTCAGAAAAAGGCGCACCTAAGTATATGGAATGGTATGGAGCATTTGGTTTAATGGTGACTTTAGTATGGCTTTATCTTGAAATTTTGAAATTATTAGCTAAAATGAATTCAAGAAAATAAATTTATTTTTTTAGAATTTTATCTATGCTGATTTGAGTAAAAATATTTTTCTCATAATTATCAGCTTCAAAAAATATACCAATATCTCCATTTTTCATTATAGTCATAGATGAGTAAGCCGCCTCCTCACTATAAATAATATGAGGTTTTGACCATGTTTCTCCATCATCAAAACTGTATCTTATAACAAGTTCTTTTCGTGAATATTGATTATTTAAGTTTGAAAGAAATAAAAGTTTTTTTCCATTTAAATTGTAGCTAATTATACTTCCATTACAACCTGGATCAATAATTTCCTCTTCAGCTTTTGAAGTCCAGGTATTTCCAAAATCTTTTGATAAATGAGAATATCTATAACCTAAATTATTAACTCTAGAATTAACCATCCAAGTGCCATCTAGTAATCACCTCTTGTATTATATCGCCAAACCTTCACAAACCATGTTTCTGCAGAAGCCTTAGA
>JAYPDR010000185.1:0-1614 GCA_038125345.1 Marinoscillum sp.
CAATACATCTGAGTACTATAATTTTAATGAAATTTTTAGTGATACTATTGCATATGAATTTATACCACCAACATCTATCAAATCAAACTTTGAAATAATAACTGAGGAAATTGAAGCTGCAGAAGAAAGACAAAGGGAAAGATTAAGACAAGAAAGAGAAAGATTAAGACAAGAAAGAGAAAGACAAAGAATAGCAAAACAAAAAGAAATTTTAAATAATTTTCCTGGAGTTTATGTAAATTATCCTATGGGAAGATCTAACTCCCACATAAGGAATACATTAACTATATACTCAACTGGTGGTGTATTTCTTGAAGACTACACTGATAATTATAGTTCAGGAAGTTGGAGATTTACTTCAGATAGTAACTTTGAGATTTTATTAGATTATTTAACATTAAGAGGATCTATATATGACGATGGAGATTTATCTATTAGTGGACTTGGTACTTTTAGAAAATTTAGATAATGATTTAATCAAAACAGATACAAGAGGTACAAGTACAATAAGATATACCTATGTTCCAGATAGAGGTATTAAAAATTTGCATTAAATAATTGTATTAAACATAAAAAAATAAAAACTTTTTCAATTTTATTAATACTATAAATTCTATTTTTATGTTTTAATATAAATTTTAAAAAAAAGAAAATTATTAACCCATAGGAAAGAAAGTTTATTTTAAAGGAGTTGATTAATTCCCCTTTAAATAATTCCTCAAATGATCTAGTTAAATCACAAAAACTACATTTTATGTCTAAAATTTTTTCAAACATACAGAAGTGAGGAATGTAAGATGCCTCTAGTTTTATAAAAAAAACAATTCCAAGTATTAAAAATAGGCTTGAATATTTATTATAATTCCATTGATTTAAGTAGATCTTCAAATTCATCTTTTGCTTTATTAGGTAATAAAAAAATCAAGAATCCTAATGGAAAAAAACAAATTCCTAGAAGCCAGGATAATAAGTTAGGATTGAAAGAATATTTAATATTAACTTTCATTTTTCCATCATTTTTTTTGAATAGAGATATATCAGTTAAATGGACATAAAAAGTATAACTATTTTTAAAGTAGATATGCCTTTCTGATGCTCTATCTAAATTATTTAAGAACTTAAACTTCTTACTAACTTCAACTAAACTAGTTTCTTTTGTTTCTAAAGAAATAAAACCAGTAAACATAATTTATTATGCCTGCCAAGTATGTCCACAATTAGAACAAGTAGTTGGTTTTTTTTGCGCTAGAAGGGCTAAAAGACCTAATGGAAATAAACAAATTGCTACTAATATTTGCCAAGTATGGAATCCTCCTCTATTAGTTAATTTTTTGCATTCTGGACAAGATATTGATGCCATAATTTTTATTTTTAATTTAAAATAAAATATTTAGTTATCAAATTTTTTTTAGATTAAAATAGAACAAAAAAAAGTATATATTTGCCCCAAGTTCTTTTAAAGAATATACTCAATATGATATAAATAATGTCCTATTTAATGTTTTGGATGTTATGAAGTAAAGTAAGAATTCCTTGTGAAGCCTTGCTATCATTGATTAGGGCGCTTAGCTCAGTTGGTTTAGAGCACTTGGTTTACACATAATATCTATACCA
>JAYPDR010000186.1:0-1582 GCA_038125345.1 Marinoscillum sp.
CAATTACATACAATTACGGAGCAAAACCACTTTATAGAACAGTAACCACAGAAAGTTTTAGAAAAACATCTGAAACTGCTGCAAAAACAGTATCAAAAAAGTTTTCTGCTTTAGCAACTAAGAATATGAAAAGATTCGGTATATCGAGCACTATTATGGGGGGCTGTAGAGCTTTAATAGATGCTACCGATCTAACAGGAATTTCAAAAATTTTGGGTGTGGCATGTCAGGCATCTCAAAGTATATTGGCAGGAGTTTGGTATAGTACTGATGTTTTATTTACTTATATTCCAACTATTTATTTTTTTAATAAAGCTCAAAAAGCTACTGAAGTTGTTGAAAATTCATTAGTAACCATTTCATGTAATTCTGGGAATAAAGATTATTATGTTAAAGTACCTAATTGTGAATCTGCAACTGATTTGTATAAGCCAGATTTACAAATACCTTATTTGGGAGCAATACCTGGATTTGATGAAGCATTTATGGATATTTTTACAATGCCTAAATCAAGATCTACAGGTGTAACAAAAAATTATGATAAAATTATAAATTCAGAAAGTGCATGTATTGACTCACATAATAAATTGTTAACAGGAGATAAAGTAGATGATTTAGTTAATCCTAGAGAAAAATTAGTTACAATCCCGTTCTTTGCATGTTCACCATTAATAGGAGTTGCACCTGATTTGACTTCTGCATGTGTTACCGGATGGAGCATTTTATATTTATCTTCTTGGGCAGATACAGAAGACTCTGAAGCAATTGCATTATCTTTGGGAGGATTGGCAACTTATGTTTCAATAAGATCAACTATGGCTTCCCCCGGAATTACAAAACCTATTGTTTTAGCAGCAATTGCAGGTTATAATTCTGCTTTAACAGCAGCTTACTTACTTAATCCTCTTGATTCAACAACATTCTTTCCATATATATCTAAATCTAGAGGAATTATAGATGATGAAAATAATTATTACATGGAAAATCCATTTTTAATAGAGATAAGCAAAAGAGAACATAACGGTAAATTAGTAACGGAGATTAATGCAACTTCAAACAATTATTTATGTAGTTTTTGCAGTAATTATATTGATGGTGGGATTGTTTTCAGTAGAGGCTTATTTGACAAATATTAAGGTTGACGCAAATTATGAACTTGATCAAATTGATTTGGCAATTATTGGAAAAAGAATAACAAGCTCTTGTTATAATGAAATTCAAACTTTTGATGATTTTTATGTTTATGATTCCGGATTTAAAAAAAATAGTATAAAGTTTAATAATAATTGTTTCTCAGGATATAGTCAGGATAAAATTGCAGTTAGTTTTTTTGATATGAATAAAAATTTGATACATAAAGAAGGAAATTTAGATTGTGAATATCCGGAGCTAAATTTATTTTTATTATCTGAAAATCAAGATTATTTAGTAGAGGTATGCTATGAGAAATAAGGGTTCAATATCAAGTATGTTAGAAATTTATTTTGGAGTTATAGTAATTATGTTTATTTTTATTTCAAGTATTTATTTTGCAGGGAGAAGTGAAGTAAATTCAGATGCAGATGTTATAGCAGTAAATACG
>JAYPDR010000187.1:0-1562 GCA_038125345.1 Marinoscillum sp.
ATTTAGTAAAAAATATTATGGAAAAATTGAAAATTTATTCTCGAGTGGTTGTAATAAAATATATTAACAACAAAAACCCTTTTGTTAACTGATTCTTATGTTACTTAGTAAAGATAGTTGATTGTTTTTATCAGTTAGATTTTTTTGATCTTCAGGAATAATAGGGTAGTCACCAGTAAAACAATGGTCAGTAAGCTGAGGCTGTTGATTATTTCTTTTAGAAAAACCTAAAGCTTTATATAATCCATCAATAGATAGAAAATTCAAAGATCTTACCCCAAAAAATTTTTCCATTTCTTTTATTGTATAGTTAGCGGCAATTAATTCTTTTGCACTCGGGGTATCTATTCCATAGTAATCAGGATATTTTATTGGAGGCGAGGATATACATAAGTGCACTTCTTTTGCACCAGCTGCAATCACCATATCAACAATTTTTTTGGATGTGGTGCCTCTTACTATAGAATCATCAACTAAAATAACTTTTTTATTTTTAATAGCCCCTTTATTTGGATTATGTTTTAATTTTACTCCCAATTGTCTTATACTTTGTGATGGCTCAATAAATGTTCTGCCAACATAGTGGTTTCTTATAATACCTAAATCATAAGAAATTTTTGACTCATGGGAATATCCAATTGCAGCTGGCACTCCAGAATCTGGTACAGCAGAAATAATATCTGCATCTATGCTAGTTTCTTTTGCTAATTCTTTACCTAAATTTTTTCTGTATTCATGAACAGATTTTCCTCCAACAATACTGTCTGGTCTTGAAAAATACACATATTCGAATACGCAAGGTCTAGGGTTCATTTTAGGAAATGGTTTTATGCTTTGTACACCATTGCTATCTATTACTATTATTTCTCCATTATCTATTTCACGAATAAATTCAGCACCAATAATATCTAAAGCGCATGTCTCTGATGCTAGAATATAAGAATCTTTTAACTTACCAAGTACTAAAGGTCTAATTCCATAAGGATCTCGAACACCTATTAATTTTTTGTTTGTCATCAAAATTAATGCATATCCACCACTAACTTGAAATACAGCATCAATAACCTTGTCTATAGTTTTTAATCTTTTTGATTTTGCAATTAACTGAACAATTGTTTCTGTATCTGATGTAGTTTGGAAAATTGCTCCATCTTTCACCATTCTATCTCTAATACTAATGGCATTAGTAAGATTTCCATTATGTGCAATACTTATCCCTCCGGTATGTAAATCTGCATAAAAAGGCTGAATATTTCTTAAGAGGGGAGCGCCTGTAGTAGAGTATCTATTGTGACCTATAGCAAATGAACCCGGAAGTTGCTTTATTACACTTTCTTCGGTGAAATTATCACCTACAAGGCCTCGTCTTTTTATAGAATAGAAATTCTTGCCATCAAAAGAGTTTATACCGCAGGCTTCTTGCCCACGGTGTTGTAAAGCATGTAGACCAAGAACAACTAATGCGGCTGCATCAGCATGATTATAAACACCAAATATTCCACATTCTTCTTTTAATCGATCCAACATATTTATACGTATATCATGAAACTAAAAATTTCATT
>JAYPDR010000188.1:0-1529 GCA_038125345.1 Marinoscillum sp.
CATGCTGTGACTGTAATTGACAAAAATAGTGCCGATATTCAAAAAATAAATGACAACTTAGATGCTAAAGGTATAGTTGGTATTGCAACCTATCCCTCAATTCTTGAAAATGCAGATGCAAAAAATGCTGATATGGTTATAGCAGTAACAAGAAATGATGAGACAAACATGGTTGTTTGTCAGATTGCTCATTCGCTTTTTAATATTCAAAGAAAAATAGCCAGAATAAGATCTAAAGAATTTTTAAAACCAATTTGGAAAGGTCTTTTTACTAAAGAAAATTTACCAATCGATATTATTATTTCCCCTGAGTTTGAAGTTGCGAAATCTTTGCAAAGAAAATTAGAGGCCCCAGGCGCTATTGACAATATCCCTTTTGCAGAAGACTTGGTTAGATTGCTAGAAATTCAAATTGATGAAAAATGTCCAATTGTAAACACCTCACTATCAAAATTATCAGATATTTTTACCGATTTAGATGCAAATGTTCTTGGAGTTTTAAGAAATGATAAATTTTTAATTTTAAAGAAAAATGATAAACTTATCAAAAATGATAAGGCATACATTTTAACAAATTCGAAGCAAGTCGATAGAACCCTATCAATTTTTGGAAAAGAAGAAAAATTTGCAAAAGCTATATTAATAATTGGTGCTGGAAATATTGGTTTAGATTTAGCAAAAATGCTTGAAGAGCATGAACAAGCTCCTAGAGTAAAAATAATTGAAAAAAACTCTGAAAGAGCTGAAATGATAGCCACAGAATTAAATGAAACAATAGTGATAAAAGGCGATGGCCTTGACGAAAATTTGCTTAAAGAAATTAATATTGATGAAATTGACACAGTTTTGTCTTTAACGAATGACGATGAAGTTAATATAATGTCAGCACTTCTATGCAAAAAGAAAGGAATTAATAGAACCATATCTATCGCTAACAGTTCTAACTATGCGCTCCTACAATCTACTTTAAAATTAGATGATATTGTTGATCCAAGAATGACAACTGTTTCAACAATATTGAAACATGTTCATAAAGGTAAAATTGAAAGCGTTTATTCTTTAGATAATGGAGAATTTGAGGTAATTGAAGCAAAGATATTAGAAAGTTCTGAGCTCTTAAATATTGCTCTTAGCAAAGCCGACATACCAGATGGAATTAAAATTGGACTTATCGTAAGAGATGCTAGCGTGATAGTTCCCAAAAAAGATACTGTTTTTCAATTGAATGATAAGGTTATACTTTTATCTAGTAGAGAAAATCTTCCTACTATAGAATCTTTATTTAAGATATCTCCATATTTTTAAAAATTTCTTTAATGAAAATAAAGTCAATATTTTACTACCTAAGATGGTTTTTAGTCCCATTAGTATTTAGCAACATATTTATAATTTGTTTTTCATATTTTAATAACTTAAATAATCAACACGAAATAATTTCATATTTGCTTGCTTCTTTTTTTCAAATTTCTCTTTTTTTTATTTGCGGAACATTTAAAAAAAATCAATTAATAGATAAAATTAATTTACAA